>DATJGC010000580.1:0-3076 GCA_035495345.1 Chitinophagaceae bacterium
CTAAACAATCTTTTCTTTCATTGCCTTGGATACCACTTCGGTGAGTGAGGCAACATGAAGTTTCTCGTATATCTTTTTTACATGGCTTCTTACCGTTTCATAACTTATGCCCAGCTTGTCTGCCACCATCTTGTAGGCCAATCCGTCTACAATACAGGCCAGTACTTCCTTTTCGCGCAGCGTAAGGTTATAGTCTGGCACGGCTTCCGGTACAACATACTGTGCCATCTGCTGCATTTTGTTAAACATTTTACGCGCAATGGAAGGGCTCATAGGTGAGCCGCCATACTGTAATTCTTTTATGGCATCTACCAATCTCGTGTTAAGATAGTTTTTTAGCAGGTAGCCCGATGCGCCGGCACAGATGGATTCAAATACGCGGTCGTCGTCTTCAAACACCGTCTGCATCAGAATCTGCACCTGCGGAAATTCTTTTTTTATAAGGCGTACCGCTTCTATGCCAGACATACCCGGCATTTCAATATCCATCAAAATGATATCCGGTTTGCATTGGCGCACGTCATCCAGACTGTCTAGCACGTGGCTGAATGAACCCACCAACTCCAATGCCGGGTCGGTAGACAACAGCATGCCAATACTTTCACGGATGTTTTTGTTATCATCAAATAAGGCAATTCTTAAACTCATAGCATTTGTATTGTTCAAAGTTGAATGAATGCCCTGATTGCGGCAATCACCAAATCAGGTGAGGGGAAACTGCAATTTTATGGTGGTGCCCTGCCCAGGAGATGAGATTACCTCGCAATGGCCGTTCATCTCTTTGGCACGCATAAAGATATTCCGCAAACCGTTGCCAGACAAAGACTGGCGCATATTGGCTTGCAGACTGGCCGCATTAAACCCAACCCCATCGTCCTGTACCAGCAATTCAATGATTTGATGCTCCTTTTTTAGCGTTACATACAGGTTGGCGCAACTGGCATATTTAAGCGCATTGTTAATGCTTTCTTTAAAAATGAGGTAGAGATTTTTGCGCTGCGTCATGCCGGGGTTAATGCTACGGATATGCTCATCTACCGTAAAATGGCAATGAATAGATTTTGATGCAAGCAATGGCTTTGCGTATGATTCCATTCTTTGCAGTATCATGTCCATGCTATCATTACGTGGGTTGATGGTCCATACAATATCGCTCATCTCTGCTATCATGTCTGCAGAAGTTTCGCTGATCTTTTCCAGGGTTTCCTGCAATTGCTGTTCTTTTTTTTGCTGTTTGTAAATTTTTGCTACCTGGCTGTATACTGAAATGCTGCTTAAGGTAGAACCAATATTGTCATGCAGGTCTTGTGCTATTTTGTTGCGGATGGCCTGCCTGCTCAAAATTTCATTGATGCGGTAATGATATACCGCATACACCACTGCAGCAACGGCCAGTAATGCAAGAACGTAAAACCACCAGCGCTGCCAGAAGGGAGACATGATAATGATTTTGATGCCTGTGGCGTTTTCATACCACGTACCCGGTCGGTTGCTGGCCCTTACACTAAAAGTATAAGTATCTGGTGGCAGGTTAGAAAAGCTTACTTTGTTTTCAGTGCCAATGTCTGTCCAGTTTTCATTCAGGCCGTTAAGCCTGTACTGGTATTGCACCGGTAGACCGGAGGCAAAATTCGGGGCTGCAAATTCAATACTGATATAATTTTGATCATAAGGCAACCGGATGGCGGGGTTGCCCAACAGGTGACTGTGCGACTGGTTAGATATTTTAAAATCTGTAAGGAATACAGCCGGCGCCTGCCGGTTTTCTTTTATGGCAAGGGGGTTAAAGCAGATGAAATATCCATCTCCCGCCACGTATAATTGCCCCTGGTTGTCTTTCAATATGCGGCCGTGCACGCCACCGGTTTTTTCAATATCCGGTAATTGAAAGCTGGCGTAAGAAGATACTCTTGGATTGTATTTATCAATGTTTCCGTTGCTGATCATCCATACATTGCCACTGGCGTCGGTCTCTATTCCTTCCAGTAAGTTGTTGCTGCCGGCTACATGTACTGTGTTGCCGTTGGCCGGCGTAAAATGGTGCAGTCCGCCCCCGTAAGTGGTAAGCCATAATTGCTGCTGACCATCTTCTACCATATCAAACACATTGTTATTGCTGAGTACATTGGTTTTCTGCGGGTCGTTCTTATAAAACAGAAACTGTTGCCGCTGCCTTTGCCAAACACCCAGACCTTCTTTTGCAGTGGCAATAAACAATTGGCCACTGGAGGGCGATTTATATAACTTCCTTATAAGATTGTCTTTGATATTAAGGCGGTTCACTATCTGGCGCACAGAGTCCAGCCTGGATATCCATTGTTGCCTTGCCCAATCGTAATACGTGAGGTAGTGACCATAAGGAGATGTTATCAGTACCGGACGCCCCTCCAGCGTATCTTCTGCAATAGAAATGATAGAAGATTGAATAATATGGTTCATTACACCGTCGGCCGCCGTATTGGCCAATGGACGAACGCTCATGTGTGCAGTATCTAATTGAAAAAGCGAGAAGTTGGTGCCAATAAAAAGCCGGCCGCGCGCATCCTGGTAAAACCTGGTAACATTTAATGCGGTGTCTTTGTAACGGATAGTATGCCTGTTAAAATTGTTGTTGCCAAACTTGCGCACAAAGATGCCCGCACTGGTAGCCAGCCAGCAATCATGCTGAGGGGTTTCATATAAGTCGTGAATAGTAATATGTTCCGCTGCGTTACGCGGTAAAAAGAATTGCGTAAACTGTTGTTGCAAGGGACTGCTTTTCCCGATGCCTTTATTAGTGCCAGTCCAGAGAATGCCCTGCCGATCTATATACACACAGTTTACCTGGTTGCCTGGTATGGTGCCGTCTCTTGATGGATCATGCCGGTAATTAAAAAATGCTCCGCTGCTACGTTGGTAGAGGTGCAAGCCTTTGTAACGACCTGCCATCCACAGATTACCCGCGGTATCTTCGGCAAAGCCGAGAATATCATCATTGCTGAAGCTATTGGGCTGATTGTTTTTTTGAAACAGTAATTCCTGTTGCTGTTGCTGGTTGTATTGATAGAGCACACTATCCCATGAGCCGTACCAGATA
>DATJGC010000581.1:0-2093 GCA_035495345.1 Chitinophagaceae bacterium
TTATGGAGCTGGTTTGGCAAATTCAACAGTAATTTCAAGCTGCCAAAAGATTTCAGCGTACAGTTAACAGCTACTTACCAGTCTAAAACCAACCTGCCGGTAAATATTAACCAGGGCTTTGCCGGCCCTGCATTTGGTCAGGCACAAAGCTCCTCACAGGGTTATATCAGTGCTTCCTGGGGTATAGACCTGGCCGTGAAGAAAACATTCTTAAAGAGCAAGGCATTATCTGTAACGCTGAGTGTAAACGACCTGTTCCGTACAAGGGTGTCTAACCAGTATTCTTACAGCGATTACTTTGTGCAGCATTATAACCGCCTGCGTGACCCGCAGATGGTGCGACTCAATTTTGCGTATCGCTTCGGAAAGATAGATATGTCATTGTTTAAAAGGAAAAACATGAAGGGCGAACAGGGCGCGGCAGAAAGCATGCAACAATAAATAGTATGCCATTGTAAATAGAAAAAACCCATCTGGCTGATGGGTTTGTTTATTCGTTGCTGGCAGCAGCTCTTAGTAGATGCGGCCGCTTTCTTCACTGTCTAGCAGGCTGTTGGCCACGCTGTCAAACACGTCTTCCTTGTTGGCAATTACCTGGCGTAACAAATCGTGAATGGTAACCACTCCCACAAAACGGTTGTTATCATAGGCCAGCAGGTACCTGGTTTTGCTGGCGTTCATAAAGTTCATGCAGTATTCAACACTGTCTGTAAGCGCCACAATGGGCAATTCTGTGGTCATCACCTCTTCTACCTTGGTGGTATCGCTGGAACGGCCTTTGAGGATAACATTCCTGCTGTAATCTCGCTCACAAAAAAGGCCTTTGTATTCTCCTTTGTCCATTACAATAAGGTAACTAAGATTAACTGAATTGAGCAGTGTGAGGGCGTCAATTACAAGGGTGCCCGCCTGTACAATATTGAAGGCCTGGGGCTTGCTGGCCAGTATGTCTTTTACAATTCTCATACGGATGGTATTTTATCTAAAGTTCGTGAATTTTTTGTCAAAATGTACGGCCCAACCCGCAAATATACAGGTTATGGGCCCAGCACCTTCCCTGCTTTTAAGAGGCTCACATAGGCCGCAAGGGGCAATTAACCTGCACAGCATGGGTGAAAGTGGTATCCGCCCGTTTATCTTCTGTGGCCAGCCCAGCCTTTAAAAGAATGGCCAGAACTAACCTTAATATATATGCGAAATCGGCCATTGCCATAAAAGCTGGCGCGCGTGCCGTAGAATGGCTGAAGAAGCCAAGGCCATTGGCGCTTGCAAAGCCTGTTGCGGTATTGAATACTGCAATAGGTGCTATCCATTAGCCTGTAAACTTTATTCGGTTGAAAACGCCCGGCTGCGCGCCTTAAATCACTACATCTAATAAAAAAAACGAAAAGTTAAATCCAACCCATCCCGTTACACGTAGGTGGTGGTATCGTTTCAATCATCAAAATAATAAAAATGAAAAAGACTAAAATCCTGGTTGTTGCTGTTGCAGCACTTGCGCTTGGTGGCAGCATTCTATGGGCAGCCGACCATATTGATGCGCCAGCGGTTACCAACCAAACCACAGACATCACAGACGTTTATGCATTTAAAGGCGCAGATGCCAACAGCCGTGTTTTTGTTATTAACACGCAGGGACTGTTATCACCTGCCGCTTCGGCCACTGCCAAGTTTGACGCCAATACACTTATTGAGTTAAACATTGACAACAACAATGACAATATTGAAGACCTCGTAATCCAGGCCATTTATGATGGTACCAATATGAAGTTTTACGGTCCTGTGGCACCCTCAGCCACCGGCGCAAAAAGCAAACTCGAAGGTGCTGTAACTGCCACCGTGGGTGTAACGCCATACAGCGCTTCTGCACCTGTAACCGCTACCGGCACCAATGGTATGAAAGTATTTGCCGGTCCGCGTGATGATCCGTTCTTCTTTGACCTCGACCAGTTCAAGAAAATTATTGGTGGCACTGCTACCAGTTTCAGAACCCCGGGTGTGGATGCATTTGCAGGTACCAATGTACTGAGTGTAGTAGTAGAAGTACCCGTATCATTGCTCAACGCTACTGGCGGTAAGATCAATGTATGGGC
>DATJGC010000582.1:0-5037 GCA_035495345.1 Chitinophagaceae bacterium
TTCGGAAAAACATCTACGCAAAACGGGGGTGGCTACCTGGCACTCATTTTCCGGGCTTCACGCGGGGCCAATGGCAAGTCTGACCCAAGACTTAATTGCCCAAAACCTGTCTGGTAAAGAAGGAAACCCGTTCTTTCAATAAATTTTGAAAATTCAGAAACTGCCTCTATCTTTGGGTAATTAAAGTAGTTACCATGAAGCTAGCGGAAGCCAAATTACAGTTTATTGCCTCCTGGGGTGCCTTTGGTACGCATTGGGGCATCAACCGTACCATGGCACAGATACATGCCTTATTGCTGGTAAGTGCCGACCCGCTGAACCAGGATGATATCATGGAAGAACTGAATATCAGCAGGGGCAACGTAAACATGAATATCCGTGAGTTAATTGATTGGGCGCTGGTAGAAAGGGTGATTGTGCCCGGAGAACGCAAGGAATTTTTTACTGCGGAAAAAGATATCTGGAAAGTAGCCCGCCTGATTGTAAAGGAAAGAAAGAAACGGGAATTAGACCCCATGCTTAAATTGCTGGATCAGTTAAAGGAAGTAGAGGGTGACAAAAAGGATAAACACGTAAAGCAGTTTACGGATACCGTGGCGGGCATAAAGAGATTTGGGGAGCAGGCAGATAAAATGCTGGATGTAATGGTAAAAGCAGATGAAAACTGGTTTGTAGGAAGCCTTATGAAGTTTTTTAAATAAAGGCTTCTCATGGCTGTTGAAAGACAGCTTTTATTTTGATTGATTATTTCAATATTTTCTGAAAGTATAAATACTACGGTAATGGACAGTACTTTAAAAAACAAGAAGATTGTAATTGCAGGTGGCACCGGTTTTATTGGGCAGGCCCTGGCAAAATATTTTGGCAAAGACAACAAGCTTGTTATCATCAGCCGCTTATCTGTAAACAGCCATAATAACAATCAGCAGCAGCAATTATTGTTGCCTGCAGATGGTTACAACATTACTTACCGCCGTTGGGATGGGCAGCACCTGGAAAAACATTGGACCAGTGAATTGGAAGGCGCTGATATTGTTATTAACCTGGCGGGCAAATCTGTTAACTGTCGTTATACCGCAAAGAATAAGCGCCTGATACTGGAAAGCCGGGTAAACGCCACCAATGTTCTGGGAACGGCCATCACACAATGCGTGGTGCCGCCCAAAATGTGGATCAATGCCGGCTCTGCCACTATCTACCGCCATGCCATGGATGCCCCGCAGGACGAATATACCGGCGAAATAGAGGATGATTTTTCTGTGCAGGTTTGTAAGGAATGGGAAGCGGCTTTTAATGCCCAGCGCACGCCATTTACCCGCAAATTGTTACTGCGCATGGCTATCACGCTGGGAGATGGAGCGGTAATGGATGCTTATTATCGCCTGCTAAAATTTGGACTTGGCGGGCGCCAGGGTACCGGGCAACAGATGTACAGCTGGATACATATTACAGACATGGCCCGCATCATTGAGTGGATGTTTGTGCACAAGGAAATGGAAGGCACTTATAATTGTGCAGCGCCCCACCCCGTTACCAACCATTATTTTATGCAGACGCTCCGCAGGTTAACAGGTAATTCAATCGGTTTGCCGGCGGGCAGCCGGTTAATTAAATTAGGTGCCTGGCTCATTGGCACCGAGGCAGAGCTATTGTTAAAAAGCCGCTGGGTACTGCCCAGAAAATTGATAGACAGCGGGTTTACATTTCGCTATCCCCATGTAGAGGAAGCGCTGGCAGAAATCATACAGGCGGCGCACTGGAAGAAATACCGTCTTTTTAAACCCCGTACTACTGAGCAATATAGGCAGCCAGATGGCCGCCAGCCGCTGGCCGAATAACACCGCCTGCTAACAAATCCAGCATTACATTTGTTAGCTATCAGCATCGGCCTGAAAACAGTAGCATATGGAAAAGAAAGATAAAAAAACATTGGTCCTGGGCGCCTCCGCAAATCCGTCAAGGTATAGTTTTCTTGCCGTCAATAAACTCAGGGGTAATGGTTATCCTGTAGTAGCCATCGGCAAAAAAGAAGAAGCGATAGCCGATGTAAAAATATTTACAGAAAAAATTTTGGTAGAAAATATTGATACGGTGACGCTCTATCTGAACCCCGCACACCAAAAAGAATACTATGAATACATAGTTTCACTTAATCCAAAAAGAATAATATTTAACCCCGGAACAGAAAACCCTGAATTATCAAAGATCGCTACGGCAAATGGCATAGAACCCGTGCAGGCATGCACTTTGGTGCTATTGGCTACCGGTCAGTACTGATACAATTTTATTCATACGCTCCCGTTTTATTTTTTTATTGGAAACAGTAAAAATGATTGTTGGTGTCTCCGCTTTATTAGATCCAAATCCTAAAAATAAAACGTCCGATGAAAACCGTTTTTCTGTGGAGCCTACTCATGACCTCGCTGCTCGCATTGCAAGGGCAGTCGAAATTTCAACCACCACTTAACCAACATCCGTCAGACAAACCATTTCTTTTTTCGCAGCTACCGGAAAAGTTTTCGGTACCCGCTGCAGCGTTGCAGTCCATTTTTTCCGCTAACAACAATTCCGGCATTCGGGTTTTCCTATCAGAAAGATTGCATATTGAGGGTGTGGTAACCGCTCGCCGCGCTATTGGGCCCGATCAACTCAGTATCAATATCAGGTGCACCAATTACCAGGATGCGCTGCTAAATTTATCGCGCATAACAGGGGCAGATGGCACCTACAGTTATATTGGCAGGATGGTGAGTCTCCGTCATGGTGATGTTTTATTATTATGGGCAGATAAAGGCCAGTACAGTTTTGTAAGGCAAAAACAACTGCTGGCAATGGTTGAATAAAGTTTGTATTGCACCCCTAGATCCTTAACCCATGAGACCATTACAAATTTTGCTGCTGCTGGGCGGCCTTTTTGCCCTGCAACCAATTACTGCGCAAATACCCCGGCTGAACAGCTATCCTTCAGCCGCTGCTACCGTATTCATAGATTTTGACGGGCAATATGTGTCCGGCACCTCGTGGAATATGACGGGCGATATAAACGCATTGCCTGCCGGCTACAGCACGGCGGTCATTACAGAAATCTTTGGCCGGGTAGCAGAAGACTTCCGCCCCTTCAACCTCAATATAACAACAGATTCTACACAATACTGGGCAGCGCCCAGGTATCAGCGTATGCGCATCATCGTTACCCCTACTTCACAATGGTACGGCGCAGCCGGCGGTGTTGCCTATACGGGTTCATTTGTCTGGGGAGACAATACACCGGCCTGGGTCTTTTGTGCCCTGCTGGGCGATAGAACCAAGTGGGTGGCCGAGGCCATCTCTCATGAAGTGGGGCATACCCTGGGCCTGCAGCACCAAAGCGTGTACGATGCAGCTTGCGTAAAAACAGCTGAGTACAATACCGGCCTTGGCACAGGAGAAATTGGATGGGCCCCCATCATGGGAGCGGGCTATTACCAAAACCATACTACCTGGAATATCGGTCCAAATACCATTAACTGCAGCAGCATTCAGAACGATTTTGCCATTATCAGCGCCAACAATGGCTTTGGCCTTCGGCCAGACGACCATGGTAATACGCTTGCAGCTGCCACACCCGTGAACATACTGGGGGGCGTTTTCAGCGCCAGCGGCCTTATCAATACCCGCACTGATGTAGACATCTTTACAATGACGCTCGCACAACCCGGCTGGCTAACTCTAAACGCCATTCCGCAAAACGTTGGGGCGGGAGATGATGGCGCCAACATTGATATCAAACTCACCTTAATGAATGGTACTGATACCATTCACGTGTACAACCCATCTACCTTGCTAAACGCCGGTGTGGATACCAACCTGAATGCGGGTACCTATTATTGGGTGGTAGACGGTGCTGGCAATATCTATCATGATGATGAAGGAAGTATTGGCCTGTATCATCTCAGCGGCTCATTGGCTACGCTTCTACCCATACAAGACATTGCATTTACGGGCAAAGTAATTAACCAGCAACATGCATTGTCGTGGTCTTTGCCGGCTGCACAAAAGATTACGGCCATCAGCGTAGAATCTTCTGCAGACGGGCAACATTTTAACCGCCTGGCTACCCTGCACCTCAATGCATCTTCTTTTGTAAATAAACCGAATAGTAACCAGGTTATTTATTACCGCTTGCGGGTGAGCAGCGCCTTGCAACAACAGGATTATATTTCTCCGGCAATAGCGCTCAGGAGCAATGGCATGGCTGCAGGCCTCCGTGTTACGGCACTGCAGGCCAATGCATTCATTGTAGAAAGCAATGAAAAATATGCCTACCAGTTGTACAACACGGCCGGCCAGCTGGCGGGCAGTGGTACAATTTACCCCGGCCGCAATACGGTAACGGTAAGCGGTACCGAAGCAATCTGGCTGCTTCATTGCAGCAATGGGCTGCAGTCGTTTACGCAAAAAATAATAAAACAATAACCACCGCCGCTTGTTTAAATTAAACGGTTTATTCGTATATTCGGAAAACCCGTTTACATATGATATGGAGAAAATTTAATGGCGATCCGCTTGATCTTCCCATCAAACAAGCGGTTGAAAACACTATCAAAAGAGAAAGCAACAAAGGTTATCATCTTAAGGTCTGCATTGGTACCGATAGCCAGGTAAAAGGTTCTGATACAGAATTTGCTACCGTAATTGTTTTCCTGCGTGAAGGACATGGCGGCTTTATGTTTATTCACAATGAAAAAACAAAGAACCGCTACAGCATTAAAGAACGCATGCTGGTGGAGGTAGCAAAAAGCATCGAGATTGCCTATGAGCTCTGTCCGCTCTTCACAGCATACGATGTAGATATGGAAGTGCATGCAGACATCAACACCAACCCGCATTTTAAAAGCAATGATGCACTAAAGGAAGCGATGGGTTATATACTCGGTATGGGTTTCGCCTTTAAGGCCAAGCCAGAAGCATTTGCCAGCAGCAGCTGCGCCAATAAAATTGTTAACTAAGACCCTTCGCTGCTGAAGGGTTTTTTATTGAAGGACGGTGTTCTCACAC
>DATJGC010000583.1:0-7951 GCA_035495345.1 Chitinophagaceae bacterium
CCGGCCGGCTGAATGATATTGTTGAATACCGGGATGGCAACGGCGATTCCTTTTTTGTAGAAGCCACCGTTACCTTAACCACTATTGCAGACAACCGGTATTATCTCTACGTACTCAATCCTGTTGAACGCTCTTTTTTTGAACTGGTAACCATGGGCATTGTAATGGTAAACGAAGCACACAAAATTGTCAGCGTTAATCCTTTCCTGCTGAATATGTTTGGTTATGAGAAAAACGATTTGCTTGGAGAGGAAATAGAATTACTGATACCCTCCCGTTACCGTGAAAAGCATGTAGAAGAGCGCAAACAATTTGCCGCCGTTGGTAAAAGCAGGCCCATGGGCGCGGGCATGGAATTGTATGCGCTGAAAAAAAATGGTACTGAATTTCCGGTAGAAGTTGGCCTGGGTGCCTACCATTCACAGGGTGGCAAATATACCCTTGCTTTTATCACCGACGTTACGCTACGCAAACAGGCAGAAAACCGGCTAAAAAACCTAAACGAAGAACTTGAATTACTCGTTTCCCGGAGAACCGATGAACTGCAAAGAACCATGCAGGCATTGGCGTCATCAAAAAATGAACTTCGGAAAGCTTTTGCACTGCAAAAAGCCCTGGTGGATAGTGCAGGTGCCATTATTATATCCGTAGACAACGACGGCTTTATACAGAGCATTAACCGCGAGGGAGAAAGACGCCTGGGGTATACCGCCAGCGAACTGGTAGGTAAACAAACACCCTTGCTTTTTCATGATACGGCAGAAATCCAGGACCGGGCAAGGCAGCTATCCCGCGAGCTGCGCAAAAACGTACCTGGTAATATGGAAGTATTTTTTTCTCGCGCACGCCTGGGTGAAGAGTATGAAAACAGGTGGACCTACATCGGTAAAGAGCAAAATCGGTTTCCGGTACAACTGCAGGTATCTGCCATACGAAACGAGGAAGACCAGATCATTGGTTTTATAGGGGTAGCGATAGATATCACGAAGACAAGGCAGACGGAAGTTGAACTCAACGCCGCACTTACCAAAGAAAAAGAATTGGGCGAGTTAAAGTCGCGCTTTGTAACCATGGCCTCTCATGAGTTCAGAACACCGCTGAGCACCATTCTCTCCTCTGCTTACCTTGCAGAGAAATACACAGCTTTTGAGGATCAGCCCAAAAGATCAAGACACCTGCAAAGAATTGTTTCATCAGTAGCCATGCTCACAGATATCCTGGATGATTTTCTCAGCATCGGCAAAATTGAAGAGGGAAAAGTAAAAGTGCATTTGGCAGACTTCAATCTCTGCACAATGATCAACAGCACCATTGCAGAAGTAAAACCCACATTGAAAGACCGGCAACTGATGACCTATTTGCATGAAGGTGCTGAAACGGTTTGCCTCGACCAGTCTTTACTGCAACGCGTATTATTAAACCTTATCTCCAATGCCAGTAAGTTTTCTGCAGATGACGGACAGATACAGATTCACTCAGTTGTAACGCCAGCAACAATTGCTCTCTCTGTATCAGACAATGGCATTGGCATTCCACAGGCCGACCAGGCACACCTGAAAGAAAGATTCTTCAGGGGCTCAAATGCACTCAACATACAGGGTACCGGGCTGGGCCTGCACATTGTTGATAAATACAGTGAACTCATGCACGGAGAGGTAACCTGCGAAAGCGAGTTGTACAAGGGCACCAGGATAACCGTCAACTTCCCTAAACAAAAAATTACACCGCTATGAAAAAGATCCTATTGATTGAGGACAATGCAGATATCAGGTTAAATACTGCAGAGATCCTTGAGCTTTCTAACTATAAAGTCCTCACCGCAGCCAATGGTAAGCAGGGCGTTGAGATGGCCCTCACCCAGCACCCGGATCTCATCATCTGTGATATCATGATGCCCGAGCTGGATGGCTACGGTGTGCTGCATGCGGTGCAGAAGCACGAAGAATTACATCACACGCCATTCATTTTTTTAACCGCCCGGGCAGAACGGACTGATTTTAGAAAAGGTATGGAACTGGGCGCAGACGATTACCTAACCAAACCTTTTGACGCTACTGAACTGCTGAATGCCGTGGATGGCCGGCTGAAAAAAAGCGAGCAGTTAAAACGTTTTGAAGCTGCCAACGCGTCCTTTGCGCCTGTTCATTCAGACAAAGACGTAATGGAGGCATTTACTGACGGACGAAATATCAACCGCTATAAAAAGAAACAACAAATTTATGCGGAGGGCAATCATCCTAACAGGGTGTATTATGTGATAAGCGGAAAAGTAAAGGTCTATAAAGGCAATGAAGATGGTAAGGAACTGGTGACAGATCTGTATAGCCGGGGCGATTTCTTTGGCTACATCGCCCTACTGGAAGAAAGTCCGTACCGCGATATTGCAGAGGCCCTTGAAGATTCCGAAGTGGCCGTTATTCCGAGGGAAGAATTCACCACGCTTATTCACAATAACCCCATGGTGGCACAACGCTTTATTCATATGCTGGCCGGCAATATCACCGATAAAGAAAACCAGTTGCTGGCACTGGCCTATAATTCACTCAGGAAAAAAGTTGCAGATGCTTTACTAAAAATGCAAAACAAATACCAGACTGTTAAAGACGAGAAATTTGTGATTGATATCAGTAGAGACAGCCTGGCGGCCATTGCCGGTACGGCCACTGAATCTTTGATAAGAACACTCAGTGATTTCAAAAACGAAAAACTGATTGAAATTACAGGTAGCGCCATCAAAATACTAAACCGGCAGAAACTGGAAAATTTGATTAATTAAATCCACAGTTACAGCCTATAAAAAGCCTGGTACAATCCTGCCAGATCATTATACAAGTATTACGATAAGGCAGAAAAAATAGCAAGCGGTTTGTACAGAGAACAGTGTGGCAGCGGAAGCGATAACTGTCATTTTTTAACCTTGTAAAAGATGGAGCGAAAACTGTTCAAATATATTATCCGTCACCATTTTGCTATCATGGAGAAGGCCCTGCCGGGGATAAAAAACTATTTCGACCAGGACGCTATTCACCAGTTCAGGGTGCAGGTAAAGAAATTGCGGGCAACTTTGCGTTTATTAAATATCAAATTGCCAGGGCAGCTCAAGAATTATTACAGATCACTGGGCCGGGTGAGAGATCTGCAACTTCAACTCACACAATTGAGCAATGCCGGCAATGGTTTACATGCGCCGGCAGAATACCTGGTAGCACTGGGCAAACAGTTGCAGGAGCAAAAAGAAAACTGCAGCTTCAAAAAAAGGCAGCTGGCGGCCTGCCGTAAAAAACTGCTGCAAAAAATACCAACCTTGCACCGGCAACAGTTACTGGGTTATCTACACCGTGAAATGGAAACCCTCTTGCTTTTGAGCCAGCAGCAAAACGAAGCCGACAATTACCTGCACAGCTGCCGGAAGAAAATAAAAGACATGGTTTACCTGCAGGATTTTTACAAAGAGAGCTTGCGGCATCATCATCAACAGGGCGCTATTGACAGTGCTACGTATAAAAAAATGGCATTGATGGCAGATGAACTGGGCCGTTATGTAGACAAGTGGACAGCTATTGATACACTAAACAATAGCCACCTTAATAAGCTGGCACCTGAAAAAGAAGAGCAGCTTACTGCTATCCGTAAACAATGGCAGCAGGAATTGGGTCAGCTGGCAGATCATGCAGCGTCCTCACTACATTCGCCCGCATTCCGAAGCCTGTTACGGCCTTACCTGGGGTAGTCGTTGATTAATCAAGGTCGGGCAAGCACTGCAGCCCGGTTAACTCACGATATTGGCGGCCAAAAACAGGTTGAAATTTTTTTGGAACCCTTCAAAGGATTGCTCTGCAAACTGCATTTGCTGGCGGATATTTTTTCTTGTGTTGCGGATCTGTTCTGCATGTGTCCGTTCTTCAAATATCCTCTTTAACAGCAGCCTGTCAAAGCTCTCTAACTCTTCCTTCAACGCACATAATAACCGGTCTTTCTCTATGAATCCAGATTGAAAATACTCCAGTTCATTTACCATTTCCATGTCTACCGGCTGCTTCAGTATCTCCGCAATACGGTTTTTAGCCTGAACACTTTCTTCTAACAAGAAGAACAATCGACGTTTCCAGGTATCACTTTCAAATTGGTACTGTGCCAGCTGCGCCGCATTCATAATCTCTGCACTTTTATAGTTCATTGTATTAACCCCCGAAAGGGTTTATGTTTAATTCAAATTACCATCCTTACAATAAATACAACAGGTTTAAAAACAGCCATGATGCTGATCCTGATCATGCGCTCCTTTGCCAGAAAATACGCCTTTACTGGTTGCCTGCCGTCATGAAGGCAGGCGGCCATTATCATATTGCCGCAGTACTGCAGTAATTACATTTGACGGCAGGCAAACCTGCCTGTTTAATATAAATGTGGCCGCTGATGAAGTGCACCTGCTATAATACCGGCAAACAAATAGACAACAATGGATCATTAGCACCGGCCGGTAAATGGAGCGGAATTACCAGGCAGTTGCTACAAATACCCCTGCTTATATGCATAAGTCTTTTGCCTGCCAGCAAAGCCTGGTGCCTCCAGGTGCCCGAAGCGTTGCATCTTACGATGCCAGACAGTAAGAAGGTTTTGAACACCATGCCTGCCCTTAATAAACACCATTTTGTTGGTTCTTCAGCTACCTTACTACTCGCGGAAGTATTACCATGGGCTGTTGACCGTTATGTAAGAAAGATGGATTACGCCTACATATCATGGCAAACCCTGCAAAGCAATAGCAAGCTGGCTAACTGGCGTTGGGATGGTGATGGGTTTACCACCAACCAGTTTGGGCATCCTTACCATGGCAGCATCTTTTACAATTCATTTCGGGCAAATGGTCACAATTGCTGGCAATCTGCCGCCGCATCTTTTGTAGGCAGCTATGTATGGGAAACGGTGGCGGAGAACCAGGCGCCCGCACCGAATGATTTTATCAATACCGGTTTTGGTGGTTTGGTACTCGGAGAAATCTCCCACCGGCTGGCCAACAAATTAACAACCAACCATACCATGGGTGTGGCCAGGCAAATAAGTGAAGCTGCTGCATTGATAATTAACCCTGCCAATGCTGTTACAAGATTGATGAGGGGGCAATGGGGCCATCGGACGCCGACGAGCGTACCGGGTGACAGCACCGATATGGGGTTTGAGGTAGATGCCGGCCTGCGCAGAATTGGCAACAGCGAGGAAGCTTCTTTTGGATGGTATGCGCATTGCCGGATGATCTATGGCAGCCCGTTTGCAGACAACAGCAATCCATTCAGTCATTTTTATGTAAATATTGCATTGGGCAAAGATGATAGTGCCGCCCTGAACATACTCACGGTCTATGGATCGCTGATGGGCTGGAAGACCGGTAGCCCCTGGCTGCCAAGCTTGCTGCTAACCGCTAATTACGACTATATCTGCAATAGTGCTTTTTTCTACAGCGCGCAAAGCATTAAGTTAAATGCCTATCCCCTACTGGTGAACACAAAGAAATTGCATATAGAAGGCAGCATTGGCAGCGGTATTATTTTACTCTCCGCTGCACCAGACAAATACAGTACAGAAGAACGAAATTATGATTATTGCAGCGGTGCCAATTTTCATGCTGGCATCAGCGCGCGGTGGGGTGGCCGGCTTTTTTTCAACAGCATGTGGCGGGGCGGCTGGCTGAAAACCATCAATGGCCATGCCTCCCATTACTTTCTCTCCGCCCTTACTGCAGAACTGGGACTGGGCTTATGCAATGGATTCTCTTTTTGCGCTGAGCCGGGATATTTCTCCCTGAACGCCCATTACCCGCATAACCAAACTTTGCGCAACAATTATCCTTTCCTTAGGTTCTCACTAAAGTACAGCTTTCACACAAAGTAATACATTGCCACCCTCTGCTGAATGCTAACTCCCCCTTGGGCATTGCTTTGTACTAATGGTATTCATTGATTGAACTGACCAGGCTCATGGCTGCAACAAGGTTGTACAATTATTTTGCATCAACAATGCGCTACCGCGAGAAGCATTTTGCAACAGCTGCTTTCAAGACACTTTTAATTACGCCAAACATGAAAACGATTATAGTAGCCACAGACTTTTCACAGCCCTCACTGAATGCCGTATACTATGCGGCAGAAATGGCTGCCTACCTGCACAAACAATTGGCCATCATACACGTGTGCGAGTACCCACTGGTGGCCACGGAACTGCCTTACCCGGCGTACGACCTGGCAGCATTGCAAGATTCAGCACAAGCCGATCTGAAAGCATTGGAAGAAAAAGTGCGCCAGCAGATGACCAGTAAGGTAGATCTTACAACAGTGGTAAAAACCGGCGATGTGATTATGCAGATAAATAATTTCTGCGCCTCACAGGAAGTATATGCCGTGGTGATGGGCATACATGGAACCAGTGGCAAAACCAATCGGCTTTTCTTTGGAAGTAAGACACTGGAAGGATTGAACCACCTGGATTATCCTTTAATTATTGTGCCGGAAGACGCTGTCTTTATGACCATTGAACGGGTGGCCATTGCCAGTGATTTTAAAAATGTGTCGAAGAAAATACACTTCTATGATATACGGCAGTTTGTAAAAGACTTGCATGCAGACCTGCACGTCATTCACATCAAAGAAAAAAACAAACCGCTGAGAGATGTAAGAGACAGTGATGAATTCAGGGTATTTCGTGATCTTATGCGCGATCTTAACCCTGCCTACCATATTGTAGAGAAAACCAATATTGCAGACGGCATCAATGAGCTATTGAAAACGCTTGAAATTGATTTGCTGATTCTAATGCCGGGGCGCCATACCGGGCTGGAGAAACTGTTTCACAAAAGCCAGAGCAAAGATCTGACGCTTCATATGCAGGTGCCCATCTTGTCTATCCATGAATAAACAAGACAATGGAAGTTGCTATGTAGGTTCTGTAACGGCCGGCAATTCTATGCTGAATATAGTTCCCTTATTCTCTTCGCTTGTAAACGAGATATTGCCGTTTAACAAGGCCACATACCGGCTTACAATATTTAATCCGAGCCCGGTGCCGGGTATAGCACCGGTATTACCCGAGCGAAAGAACTGGCTGAAAATATGTTGTTGATCTGCTGCGGGAATGCCAATGCCTTCGTCTGCAATAGAAAAGAAGGCCTTGTGGTCTTCAATATTTGTTGCTACGCTTATAACTTTATGGTCTCCGGAATATTTTACAGCATTGGAGAGCAGGTTTACAAAAATATTTTTCAGCACCTTGGGATCCGTAGTAAATGTAGTAGCCCCTGAACAGCTAAGTTGTACCTGTTGACTCTTTTTCTTAAAGAGATCTTCCATTTCATCTATAATGTTCAGCAGAAACTGTTCTAGCAACACCGGAGAAAAATGAAGCTCCAGCTTACCAGAATCCAGTTGTTCCAGCGACAAAAAATCTTCCAGTATACCCGTAAGATCTCTTACGCAGGATTTTATGCGTGAAATATGCCGCACACGCTTCTCTAAATGTTCAGGCAAATCATACCGCTCTATCAGTGATGCACTGGAAAGAATGGTACTCAGGGGTGTTCTGAATTCATGAGAGGCCATAGACACAAAGCGCGATTTCATTTCACCAATACTTTTTTCGCGTGCTATTGCGTCAATAAGGTCGAGGGTTCTTTCTTTTACCTTCTTTTCCAGGAAGGCTTTGCTGTTTACCAGCTGTTGCTCGGCTTGTTTCCGCTGGGTGCTGTCCGTTGCAATAGAAAGGTATTGATAAGGTTTACCTTTTTCTTCAAGAAATGTCACAATGGTACAGTCGAGCCAAAAAAACTGTCCAGCCTTTGCTTTATTCTTCAATTCACCCCGCCATATTTTTCCCTGTTGAATGCTCTCCCATAAGGCACGCATTTCTTCTGCTGAATGAAAGCCGGAGCGGACCAGCCGGTGGTCTGTGCCCACCAATTCTT
>DATJGC010000584.1:0-5202 GCA_035495345.1 Chitinophagaceae bacterium
GGTGGGGCAGCGGGCGCAGCATTTCTACTCTTTTTCTCTTTCAATCTCCTAGCACAACCCCTCTGTTAGCTCAGTTAGCTCTGTGCGAAAAAAAAATCAAAAGTAAAAAGTCTTTTGCTCCGTTTGTTTCACGCGGCGGTACGGCGAAGCAGCGGGCGCAGCATTTTTTCTCTTTCTCTTCTTTATTCTCCTAGCACAAGCACTCTGTTAGCTCAGTTAGCTCTGTGCGAAAAAAATTCAAAAGTAAAAAGTCGTTTGCTCCGTTTGTTTCACGCGGCGGTACCGCGGGGCAGCGAGCGCAATATCAGCCACCGCCGTCTGACCCTTGGTCTGACGAGCAAGCGGAGCGACGATCTAAAAAAGTATAAGTAAAATTTGATCCCTCTTTTTCTCTTTGCATCTCTTAGCCACACCTCTGTGCGAAATAAAATCAAAATTCAAAAGTAAAAGTAAAAAAACTTTTGCTTAGTTTGTTGCACGCGGCAGTATGGAGGGGCAGTTAGCGCAGCATTTCTACTCTTTTTCTCTTTCAATCTCTTAGCCCCTTAGCCGCTTTTTTACTTTTGAATTTTGACTTTTTAATTATCACCTCCCAAACAGCTTCTCCAGGTAATCGTTTTTAAATTCTATATAGGTGGGATTGCCGCCAACCGTGGTATTGGGTTGTGCGCAGGCAAAAAGATCCTGTATGATAGCGTCCATTTCACGCGGTGCCAGCGGCTGGCCCGCTTTTACCGCCTGCTGATAGGCCATGGCCCGCAGCAATTTCTCACGTTTAGAAAATTTCACGTCGCTGCTAAAATGCTTGTATTGCTCCAGCAGGTTTTCAATGGTCTGCTTTTCATCACCGGTAGTAATATCTGCCGGGGTGCCCTGCACCACAAAAGCATCTTTACCAAAGGGCTCAATCTGGTAGCCCAGCAAAAACAATTCCGGTAATAACTCGGCCAGCAACACAGCATCTGCGGTGGCAAATTGAAGCGTAGCCGGAAACAGGCTTCTTTGTATGGCCATGGGCTTTCCCCTGGTAGCTTCTGCAAACCTATCGTACAAAATACGCTCATGCGCCAGCTGCTGGTGCACAAGGATATGCCCCCTGTCTGTTGGCACAACAATATAACGCTGGTGCAATTGCAGCAGGGGCGCATCCGTCAGTAACCTGAACCGCAATTCATGTGGGGGCGGCGGCGCATCAGGCTCCCACTCAGTGGCAGGCTGGGCCGGCTTTATGCTATCCAGGAGCGATTCAAATTTTGGTGCGCCGGTAGTGGATGCAGCGGGTTCATAAAAATCTCGCCAGTGTTTCAGCTCACTCTTATCGGTAGGCGTAATAAGGTGCGCCTGGTTTTTCTGCGTAAAATTTTTGTAGAGCTGGGAGGAAGCCGCCGCAGCCTGTTGATCCGCCGTAAACGGCTTGGCCACGGCATCCAGCTGCTGTATATTAATATCAAGATCAAACTCCAGTGCGGGTGTAATGCTGAACTGTGCCAGCGCATGTTTTATAGCCGCATGAATAAAGGCGTAGACAATCTTCTCGTCTTCAAACTTAATCTCCTGCTTTGTAGGGTGAACATTTATATCTATCTGTGCAGGATCGAGATCTATAAACAGCACATATGCCGGGAAGCTGTCTGCGGCAATAATTTCCTGGAAAGCATTCATTACCGCATGGTTGAGATAGGCGCTTCTGATGAAACGGTTGTTCACAAAAAAATACTGATCTCCCCGCGTTTTCTTGGCCGTCTCGGGCTTACCTACAAAACCGTAGATGTTCAGGTAATCCGTCTGCTCCTGAACAGCTACCAGTTTGGCATTATAACTATTGCCCAGAATTTGAACAATGCGTTGCTTCAGGCTTCCTTTCTCCAGGTGAAAGACCTCCTGCCCGTTGCTGGTCAGTGAAAAGAACAGCTCGGGGAAGGCCATCGCCACCCGTATAAACTCATCCACAATATGGCGGGTTTCAGCAGCATTGCTTTTTAAAAAATTACGCCTGGCAGGCACATTAAAGAAAACATTCTTCATGGCAATGCTGGTACCATTGTTGGCGGCAATGGGCTCCTGCTTTATCACCTGGCTGTTTTCAATAGCAATAAAGGTTCCCGTTTCATCTTCCGGGCGTTTTGTCTTTAGTTCTACCTGCGCCACGGCAGCAATAGAAGCAAGTGCCTCACCCCTGAAGCCCATGGTTTTTATCCTGAACAAATCTTCAATATTGGAGATCTTGGAGGTGGCATGACGCTCAAATGCCATCCGCGCATCCGTTTCACTCATCCCCTTGCCATTGTCTATCACCTGTATCAGCGCCTTGCCCGCATCGTTGACATACAGTTTAATCTCCGTGGCGCCGGCATCCACGGCGTTCTCCATTAATTCTTTTACGGCGCTGGCCGGGCGTTGTATTACCTCGCCGGCTGCAATCTGGTTGGCAATATTATCGGGCAGTAATGAAATGATATCTGGCAAAATGCACTCCTGATTTGAACAGCGAAATTACGCCTAAGCCCACAAAGTGAAAAGCAGTAAAATATATTCTTTTAACCTGTTTTAATTATTCCATCTCCCGCTCATAACTCATTTATCCTTATTTTGTAAGCCAATCACCACTACAAGTTTATTATGAAGAAATTACCCTTTGTGGCAGTCCTGTTCTTATCTCTTTCCCTGTTTGCCCAGCGCTCTTCCTCTTTACCCGCCACACAGTGGGTAGACAGCGTTTTTAAAACACTTACCACAGACCAGAAGATTGGCCAGCTGATGATTGTCAGGCTTTCTTCCGGCAATGCTGCAAAAACAGAAGTAGTCTTTCATAATAAGGAAGTGGAAGAAGCCGTTCGCAAATACAATATCGGCGGTATCTGCCTCTTCCAGGGCGGGCCGGTAACCCAGGCTAATTTTGTCAATTACTTTCAATCCATTGCACAAACCCCCATACTGATATCAATTGACGGAGAAAATGGCGTTGGCATGCGCATGGACAGCGTGGCCTTTCTTCCACGGCAGATGATGATGGGCGCGGTACAGGATGCATCACTCATTTACCAATACGGTAAAATAGTGGGGGCGCAATGCAAGCGCGCGGGCATACAGGTAGATTATGCACCTGTGGTGGATATCAATAACAACCCTAACAATCCTGTTATCAACGATCGCTCTTTTGGCGAAGACAAATACAAGGTCTCTTCCTTTGGTGTTAACTACATGCGCGGTTTGCAGGATGCTGGCATCATGGCCTGCGCCAAACATTTTCCCGGCCACGGCGATGTGGCAGTAGACTCTCACCTCGACCTGCCCGTTATCAACAAAACAAAGGATCAGCTGGATTCACTGGAGCTCTATCCTTTCAGGGAAATGATAAAGGCAGGCGTTGCCAGTGTAATGGTAGCGCACCTTTCTATACCCGCCATTGATAATACCGCCAACCGCCCTACCTCCATTTCTTACAACAACGTAACCACCCTGCTTAGGAAAGAACTGGGTTTTACGGGTCTTACCTTTACGGATGCGCTTGAAATGAAAGGAGTGGCCAAATATTTTCCTGACGGTGAAGCCTCCGCGCAGTCACTGATTGCAGGCAATGATATGCTCTGCCTGCCCGGCGATATACCCGGCGCCATCAGCAAAATAAAAGCCGCCATAAAAAAGAAAAAACTGACCTGGGAAGAAGTAGATGCGCACGTGAAAAAAGTATTGCTGGCAAAATACCAGTACGGGCTGGCTAACTACAAACCCATTGATACCTATCACCTCACGGAAGATCTGAACGAACCCATCCAGGGCCTGAAAAAAATGATTGCGGAAAATGCGCTTACGCTTCTCCGTAATGATGCACCCTTTATCTTCCCGCTACCCCAAAACACAAAGAAAAGGGTTGCCTATGTTGGGGTGGGGCTGAATGGAGATAATGATTTTGCCCGGCGCATGCGCACAGACTACAACGCGCACACCTATTATTTTGATTACAGCCTTGACAGTACACAGGCTTCAGCATTATTACAATTGCTTAAAAACAGGTATGATGTGGTAGTGCTGGGTCTTCATAATTATGCAAGGTACCCCGCCAATAATTTTGGTATCAGTGCCACAGCGCTGTCTCTTATAAACCAGCTGCAGGAACAATTTAATACCGTAACCCTGGCCTTTGGCAATCCTTATGCCATCAAAAATTTCTGCAACGCTAAAACCCTGGTGGCCTGTTATGAAGATGATGCAGTGGTACAACAGACCGCTGCAGACCTCTTGAACGGCAGGTTTATGCCGCGCGGCCGCTTGCCGGTAACCGTTTGCCCCGGTCTTGCCTTTGGCGCCGGTCTCTCACCGGTACGCGCCATGCCCGAAGTAGCCCCCGCTGACGCCGGCTTTAATGCGGCACAACTAAATATTATTGATTCTATTGCCAATGATGGCATCCGTAAACACGCGTTCCCCGGCTGTGTTGTGCTGGTGGCAAAAGATGGTAAGATAGTATTTGATAAATCTTATGGCTATTTAACCTATGATAGCCTGCAACCGGTCTATCGTGAAACCATTTATGATATGGCTTCTGTAACCAAGGTAATGGCCACCACGCTTTCTGTCATGAAGTTGTATGATGAAGGCAAGATTGATTTGCACAAGACACTGGGCGATTACCTGCCCTGGACCAAAGGCACCAACAAAGAAAAACTGCAGCTCTGGGACATTCTACTGCACCAGGCCGGCCTGAAAGCCTTTATTCCTTTTTACCGCGAAACGGTAGATTCTAACAGGCAGGACCTTGCCTCAGGTAAGTTCTTTTCATTTAAACCAGACTCTACGCATACGGTACGCGTGGCTGATAATATGTACATGAGAACTGACTGGACAGATACCATCTACCAGCGTATACTTAAAAGCGCGGTAGGACCCAAAGACAATTATATTTATAGCGATAACGATTTTATCTTTCTTGGCAAGATTGTAGAAGCCGTGAGCGGCCAGTCGCTCGACATGTACGCTAAAACGAACTTCTACGATAAACTTGGTCTTCAGGGCACGGGCTTTAAACCAAGGAACCGCTTTCCTTTAAGTTATATAGCGCCTACAGAAAAAGAAAAAGGCTTCCGTAACCAATTGTTATGGGGCGATGTGCATGACCCCGGTGCAGCCATGTTTGGAGGCGTTGCAGGGCATGCGGGCCTTTTCAGCAATGCTTACGACCTGGCTATACTGGCTGAAATGCTG
>DATJGC010000585.1:0-6578 GCA_035495345.1 Chitinophagaceae bacterium
ACAAACCAAGCCCAAGTCCTAGTCCAGCCATTATAAGTAACACGAGAGGTGTCAACAGTGCGATTCCACCGATATTTGGTTGTATTAGTGAATTCTTACTCCAATAGTAAATAAGTACTAATACAAAAAGCAAAAATTGAATTGCAAATTTTATTAAGCCAGATAAGATTTTAGATAATGGGAGTATAATCCTAGGAAAATAAACTTTCCCAAAAATACTGGCGTTCGTGATAAAAGTGTTACTTGTAGCATTCAAAGTCTCGGCAAAATAATTCCAAACACTGATGCCTGCCAAATAGAACGGAATTGCTGGAATGCCTTCAGTAGAAATTTTGGCAATATTTCCGAACACTATTACATATGTAACAGTAGTAAGAATTGGTTGTATAAAAAACCATACAGGCCCCAGAATCGTTTGTTTGTATACCGATACTAAATCGCGTTTAACAAACATGATCAAGAGATACTTATACGTCCAAATCTCCTTAAGATTTAGTTGAAAAACATTGTTTTTTGGCTCAATTACCAAATCCCACCCGTCTTGTGTCGCTATTGAATTTTGTTTCAATGGTTGTTTTCTTTAATACTCCTACTACTCAGATTTTATATTTTGATTCCTGCCAAACTGCCACCACTTTTTCTTTTTGTGCTCAGTTTCAAAATAATCGCTTTTATTTTTCTGACTATACCCGTAGCCATATCCATAACCATAACCGTAACCATAGCCGTAGCCATACCCCCCACTCTTACGATTTATATCATTGATCACTACCGATAAATGCGGCAGCTTATTTTGTTGATATAGATCGTCAATTAAATGCACTTGTTTTTTTAGCGTATAACTATGCCGAACAATATAAACACAGGCGTTAGCATGTTTACCCAATGTGATGGCATCACTCACCAACCCTACAGGGGCAGAATCAATGATGATTACATCAAATTGTTTTTTAAGCTCGAGGAATAATTCATTAATCTTTTCATCCAATAATATCTCTGCAGGGTTAGGCGGTACGGGGCCGCAAGGTGCCACAAAAAGATTCTCAACTTCAGGAACCTGGTAAATAATATCTCTCACCTCTATGTTTGAGGTCACCAGAAAATTTGTAATCCCTTTTCTTTCATTCATCCCCAGCCCTTTTAATATCTTGGGCTTGCGGATATCCATTTCTAGTATTACAGTACGTTTGCCGGATAGAGCCAGTACCGCACCAAGATTGGTACTGATAAAAGACTTTCCTTCTCCACTAAAAGATGATGTTACCAGTATTACCGGCTTTTCGTTCTTGGGTAGTATGTATTGGAGATTTGACCTAACAATTCTGAATTGCTCTGCTATATAACTCCTGTTGTTTTGCCGTACAATTAATGTATTGTCTTCGTCAGCATGACCTACCTCACCCAAAATGGGGGCTGCGGTGACGCGACTTATATCACTCTTCGACTTTACTTTATCATTAAGATACTCTGCCAGGAAAATGACGCCTACCGGTAATGCAAGCCCGAGAAATAAGGCTATCACGTAAAGGCCGCTGCGGTTGGGAGATACCGGCGTTCCATTGGCCAAAGCCGGCTCCAGGATCATAATATCGGAAGTGGTGGAAGCAGAAGAAATAGCGGTTTCCAGCTTTTTCTGCAGCAGGAAAGAATACAGTTCCTGAAGAATGTTTTGCTGACGTGTTACTTCCAGCAGTTGCTTCTGTTTGGCAGGGAGTGACCTGATGCGGGTATCTGCCATTTGATTTCTGGCACTTATATCGCCGGCAGTCAATTGCCCGGCATTCCTCACATTTCTTAGATTTTCAAGAATGCTCTGCCGTAACTTTTCAATGCCCGCATTTAAATTTTGCACCATGGGGTTGCCAGGCTGCGTTGTTTTCAGCAGTGTTTGCTTCTTTAATTGCAGATCATTAAACTCTGTAAGTTGTTCCATTAAAGTTGGCTCCTGAATGTTCAGTAAAGATGGAACCATCTTATCGGAGTTCGTAGGATCACTCATGTATTTAGACAGGTACCCCACAACTTTCTGTTTTATATCCTGCTCAGTAATCTCTTTCTTGCTTTCACTTAGTTCATTAAAAAACTGGCTCATTTGCTGTTCAGGGGCAAATACCTCGTTCTTCTCCCTGAAAACCTGCAGGTTCTTTTCAACACCCCCTAACTCTGTCTTCACCGTATCCAGCTGATCATCTATAAATTCAAGGGTGTTAAAAGCAATTACTTTTTTGTCTTCAAGACTGGCCTGTAAATACTCTTTCAAATACTGGTTCACGATATTTAACCCCAGCTTGATATTATCAGTAGGATACACCACATTAATTACGCTTGTACCCTCTGTTTTACTTACATTGATAGATCTGCTTAGGCCAATAGCTAGTCCTTCTTCAGGTTGCCAGCTCAACGCATACTCATTAGGCTCTGCCCTCAGCATGGTGGTAGACAAAGGCTGAAGCTTAAAGTTGAACCCCGCAATAGTTATATTTTCATTGAAATGATAGTTTTTTAGTTCGCCCTTTAATTGGAACTGATTATTGTCAATTACCTTGATAGTAACATAGAAGCCTGCTGAGGAATCTGCAATGCTATTAATCACCCATTTAAAAGGCATGTCTGTAGGATGTACATTGGCTACCCTTATCTTGCCAACTATATAATATTGCTTCTGGAAGTCAAGGCTGCGGACAACCCTTGCCGCCATTGAGCGGGATTTTATAATTTCAATTTCATTATTGATATTGCTATTGTCATCAGGAAGCGTAAATATGCTGCTAAATTTCTCCCCGTTTTTACCATATGGATTTTTGTCTTTGACCAGGAGCTTGCCAGCAACATTATATACTGGTGTAGAATAACGTAATTTGATCCACGCAATGGACAGCGCAAGCGCAGCAGAAACAATCACCCAGGGCAGAAACCGAAGATACTTTTGAATTAGCTCTCGGGGACTCAAACCACTTTCAGGTGATTTAATATTTTGTAGTTCGTCCATTGTATTAATTGTTCCTGAATATTGAATAAATCAACGCGAGTATAGAAACGCCTGTAGCAGCCAGGGAGATATTTCTGATAACAGTTTGATCCGTTCCGGTTGGCTTTTTTCTGATAGGCTCTACGTATACCAGATCGCCGCTATGAAGGTTAAAATACGGTGATCTATATATTGAGGCGTCCTTGGTATTCAGCCTTGCCTGCGTTCTTTTTCCGTTTTCTTCACGTACTATCAAAACGTTGTCCTTTCTACCAAAAGTTGTTACATCGCCAGACAAAGCAATTGCCTCAAAAATGTTGAGCTTTTCATCCGGCATATTAATTACACCCGGCTTAAAAACTTCGCCCAACACTGTAATCTTTTTATTTAAAAATCTAACCTCTACATAAGGATGTTTCAGTACGGAATCCAGCCGTTTTTCCAGCAGGTCTATCAGCTGTAGTTTTGTGAGTCCATCAATATGCAAGGGACCCAGGCTGTGAAAAAGGATATTGCCATTTATATCTACCAGATAGCCGCCAACGCCACTGCCTCCTTCCTGGGCGCCAGCTTGAGTTGCACCCCCGCCATTTTGTACCTGATTATAAATAGCAGTAGCCTCAGGGTTATCGCTAAAAACGGTAATGCTTAACCTGTCGCCTTTTTGAATCAGCGGCTCCGGCATCGTTACTTCGGATACCGAGGCGGTATCTATCCCCTGCAAATACAACCGCTCCTGGTGTACTTTCTTACTTGGCTGGCAGCTGCTCACTGCGGCCGTTACCAGCACCAGCAAAAGAATCAACCTGCAACTTGTTGGCATAAGCTTATTCAATTTTATACACCCGGTTTTTGTCCAGTTCATAATATTGTTGCTCTTCCTCACAAAAAGCCTTCGCCCCTTCAAACTTCAACGCATACCCGCGCTCACTTACCCAACCCATCTGCCTGGCGGGGTTACCTGCCACCTGCGCGAAGGCCGCCACCTCCTTTGTTACCACCGCACCCGCACCTACCAGCGCATAGGCACCAATCTCTAAACCGCAAAGCACCGTTGCATTGGCACCAACGCTTGCACCACGGCGCAGCACCGTAGGCCTGAACTCATCTTTGCGTTCTATAAAACTACGTGGATTTATCACATTCGTAAAAACTACCGAAGGCCCTATAAACACATCGTCTTCAATACTAACGCCGTTATAGACGGATACATTGTTTTGAATCTTTACGCCATTGCCAATGCGTACACCATTGTCTATAAAAACATTCTGTCCAATGATGCAGCTCCCGCCAATAACCGCGCCCGGCATAATATGAGAAAAATGCCAGATGCGCGTGCCCGCTCCAATCTGCGCACCAGCATCCACCACCGCAGAACTATGTGTAAAGTAACTCAAACCTGCTTTTAATATCCGGGTTGCAGCAGCGTTGCCGTGGGCGCGCCTACGCTTTGCGCGCAGCAGCACGCATGGGTGTAATATGGCCCTTGTCTACAAACGCTACCAGCCGGTAGCCAAGGCTCTGTATCTCCAACTCTACCTTATTGCCCTTTTTGGCAATGACCTTGGCCTGCTGATCCATCAGCGCACCCGCATTGATCACCACCATATCATTGGGATGAATGTCTACCGGTATGGCCTGCACATGGCTGTATTCATTTAAAAACCGCTTAATACGGTCAATCTCAGCGGGTTTTATGACCGCCGGCTGCCCCAGCCAGTATACAAAGTTTAAGACCCCGTCTACAAACCGGACATTTTTCTCTTCCTCTTCATTTACGTGCACAAATACATAAGATTTGAACAGGGGCTCCTCCACCATCTTCATCCGGTCGCTCCATTTGTGCAGGGCCTTGTTGAGCGGACAATAACTTTCTACCCCCCGGTCTTTCAGCACCTGGTTGATCTTCTTCTCCCAACGCGGGCGTGTATAAATAGCCAGCCACCTTCTTTTCATCTGTTTACCAACGGGATGCAGCTTCGCCATCTCAGTCACAATTTTTACTTGTAAACTGCTGAAAATTAATAACTTAAATAATATATTGCCTCAGCTCTCTAAGCGAAAAAGGTATAACTGGCAACCGCTACAATTGCCAATTATACCCTTCCAATATTTTTATGATGCAAAGCAGGAACGTTGACTTCTTCACCGGTGATTCTACGTTTTTATAAGGGACGTACAAGCATAACCCCTCAACTGTTTGTTACTCACTAACCCTGGTACCTCAATTGCTGCAAATATAGGTTTTTTTACAGGTAAGCGTAGAAAGTGAAACGTAGAAAAACAGCTGTACGCCTTAACCCCCGCTTCACCCACAACCACCTGCAAATTTGTGATTTGTTTGCACTTACGGTAAGCCTACGCCAATAGGTTGGGCATTGCCACCGCATTGTTGGATGGCGCCTTGCCATCCATCCTGCTTTGTTTTGGCCTATCTTTTAACAACCTGCCCTGCAGGAATATTTTTATGCTAACCTTCTTTTCGTTTCAACTCTTCGCCTTACCTTCCTGCAGTGAAGCAACGATTTTATAGTCTCGATGTCTTTCGCGGAGCCACCGTAGCACTCATGATATTGGTAAACAACCCCGGTAACTGGCAGCATATCTACAGCCCGCTTGAACACGCTGCATGGCATGGCTGCACGCCTACCGACCTCGTATTCCCGTTTTTCCTTTTTGCCGTGGGCAATGCCATGGCTTTTGTAATGCCGGGTTTAGAGGCCGCAGGCAACTCAATCTTCCTCAAAAAAGTTTTCAGGCGCGCACTGCTCATTTTTGCGATCGGCCTCTTCCTTAACTGGGCACCCTTTGTTAGCTGGAACGGCGATCATCTCGCCTTTCGGCATTGGGTAAACCCAGACAACCCGCAAAACGGGGTTCGCATCCTCGGGGTGCTGCAACGCATTGCACTCTGCTACCTCTTTGCATCACTCATCATTTATTTCCTGAAAATCCGTGGCGCCTTTGTAGCCGCCGCCGTGCTGCTGCTGGGTTATTGGGTATTGTGTATGCTGGCAAACCCAACTGATCCATACAGCCTTGCGGGATGGTTTGGCACGCATGTAGACAAGGCCATCCTTGGCATTCCACACATGTACAAAGGCGAAGGCATTCCGTTTGACCCGGAAGGACTTATGAGCACGCTGCCCGCCATTGCCCAGGTAATCTTTGGCTACCTGGCCGGCAATTATATTATACAAAAAGGAAAGACCTTTGAAATGTGCACCGGCCTCTTTGTTACAGCCGGTGTATTGCTCTTCGCCGGTTTTTGCTGGCATATGGTCTTCCCCATCAATAAAAAAATCTGGACCAGCTCCTTTGTTGTATATACCACGGGCCTGGCGCTCTTTGTACTGGCTATTCTTATTTACCTTATTGAAATGAAGGGCTGGAAATCATGGATCACCCGCTTTTTTGATGCCTTTGGCAAAAACCCGCTCTTTATCTTTTTCCTGAGTGGCTTCCTGCCGCGTATACTGGCGCTTATGCGTTGGAAGGATCATACAGCGCCAGATGGCAAACCAGTCTATACCAGCCTGCTGCCCTGGTTCTATGAACATGTCTGCAAAAATATTTCCGTAAACCTGAATAACGGCTCACTGCTCTACGC
>DATJGC010000586.1:0-10025 GCA_035495345.1 Chitinophagaceae bacterium
CCAGCTTTGTAACTCTCTGGGTAGAATGATGGATATCAGCAAAGCGCACAGAAAACTCATCACCTACAGCAGTTGAACAACCGGTCATGGTATCATTCCACCAGGCAGGAACATTATTGATAATGGCAAAGGCCTCGGCTGGGCTGGCCTTTACTTCCAGGGTATACTTATAATCAGTTCGACTGTTGATAGCTGTAGACATACTACAAGTTAATAATTCGGCGCAAAACGATGTCTTGCGCAAGAAATTAAGATTAAAAATTAGAATAGATAGCTGCCTGCGGGAATATCTAAATTCAAATCATTGCAGCACATGCGGATTAAAATAACATTAAGCCAGTTAGCAATTCGGGAAAAAGATTCTACAATTCTCAACATCTTTTTTCACTGCTGAACTCTGCTTGTACCATTTCTTCCGGTAATATCGAGCAAATGGTAAGCGTTTCCCCTCAAAAAAAAGTTTTACCATTTAAAAAGTACATTTCCTATTGTGGTCTTCAGATTTTGACTGTACTTTTCAAATTAAGTATGATCTACCAACGCTTTGGCAGTTGGTCACGTATCAATAGCGTTGGCATGTGCTTTGCGTAAATGGATCATACGGCTTTAAACCTTTCCTTACCAATCCTTTCTTATCCTTTTATTTTTTTGATCGAAACCGCTAAACAGGCAGCAGCATCGCTGAACGTTTAAGACAACCCCCCGCTCGTACAAACCTTTAAACAACTAAACTTTAGTGCAATGCCCTGCATGCATGCAAACCTATTGCAGGTGCTGGTGCATAAAAAAGAATGCCTCGCACGCTTCTATCCAATACCTACCTGATAAGCTGAATAATTAATAGGCGTTTGATTAACATCTTCATACCACCACAAAATAAAAATTGCGTTATGGCTAATCCGTGCAGGCTCATGTTTGCCCTTGTATTCAGTGCGTCCTTAATTCTGTCTTGTAAAAAAGACGGCCCCCATCCTTCCGCCGCTAACAATGATATTGTAGAGACAGTGCCGGCCAACCAGCGACCGGTTTCCACTTTTATCAACCAGTACATTAGCGGTTATTATGAAAGTATTCCACAACACTACCAGGTAACCACTAAAAATTACCCGCTGATTATTTTTCTTCACGGCGCTGGCCAGGAAGGTGATGGCGGGCAGGATCTGCCACTGGTATTACATGATGGTATTGCCAAACAGATCCAGGAAAAGACTTTTCCGCCCAACTTCAATGTAGATGGCAATAATTTTTCTTTTCTCGTTTTATCGCCGCAAATGCGGGCCATGCCTACAGATACCATGATCATCTCATTCCTGAATTTTGCCAGGCAGTATTACCGTATAGACCCAACAAGAATTTACCTGGTAGGCATCAGCATGGGTGGCGTGGTTACTACGCAAGTAGGCGGACGTTACAGTTCCAGTTTTGCAGCGGCGGTGTCTGTAGCGGGTGCCAGTTACGGCGCAGACAAAGCCACCTATGCCACAGGAGTTGCTAGGGGTGCACTGCCCCTATGGTCTTTTCATAATACGGGAGACCCGGTTATTTCCTCCTCCGCCACAGTAGACTTTGTAAATATGGTCAATAGTTCCAACCCGGTAATAGCGGCAAAGAAAACCCTGTTTACAGCCTCGGTGCATGATGCGTGGACAAAAGCGCTGGACCCAGCGTACAAAGAAAACAATATGAACGTGTATGAGTGGTTACTCCACTACAAGCGATAAATGCTACACCCTACAGAAAGTCGCCCCCCGGGGCGGCGTTGAGTACGAAGCTGTCTTCACCAATGAAGACAGCTTCTTTTTTTATAAGTTGCGGTAATAAGGTTGCTCAAGCGCTACCCGGCTTTTACTAAATGTTTATCCTAAAAAGATGCACTGCACAACAGCACGGCTTATAAGTAGAGGTTGGCAATTTCTTTCAGGTCTACGATATTGGTAACGCCCAACTTCTGGAAAATACGGTGCTTGTAGGTACCCACCGTAGAATGCTTAATGCCGAGCGTGCGTTTTATTTCACCGTGTGTTTGCCCTGTCACCAATAATTTTACAATCTGCTTTTCGCGGGCAGACAGGGCTTCCATGGGGTTCTGAAACCTGATGGTGAAGTTGGAGGCCAGGAGTTTGCTGCTGAGCCGCGCGCTCAGGTATCTCCTGCCGCTCAGCACGGTTTCTATGGCAAGGCTTACTTCCGCCTCATCGCAATCTTTGTTCAGAAAGCCCTGCACGCCCAGCTGAAAATAACGTGAGGCAAAAATGGCCTCCGGCAGAATAGTGAAGATGAGCAATTTTGTAGTGGGCCTGAGCTCCTGCAGCTGCTGAATAAGTTTGGGCGCATCCGTTTGCGGAATATTTAAATCAACAATTATTACATCATACGCTGATACCTGCGCCTTTTTTATTGCTTCAGCGCCATGACTGCACTCATCAATAAGCGCGTTGCGATGCTTTTGCCGGATGACCAGTTTTAATGCGCTTCTGACAATGGAGTGGTCATCTATAAGAAGAAAACGTTTCCTCATAACTGATTCCTTAAACGGGCCGCTGCTGAGCGCATCGGTTGCCCCGGTCTGCTAAAGAAAATCCCCCTTTTATCCCCCCAGATTTGTACAGTGTGTTAACGGTTTCAAAGCCCGCCGATGCCGGCGGACAAGTGCAAGACGTTGTTACAAGATGATTATAAATTAAACCTCATACGGCACAAGAAAGAAAGATTTTTCCGATAAACCCTTGCTAAATGACAGCCGAAGTAAACAAATTAGCGAACGATATATTTACTATTTGAAATATGATAATTTTTTTGATTATAACCGGAAACAAGTTCAGGGCATTTGCGCAGAAGGCAAAATGGGGCTATCCCGGCTGGGAAGGTGCTTTCATTGCGGGTTCGGGTAAAAATGATGGGGGATATAGACATATCCCCCGTATCCTAGTACCCTTAATCACCAACAGCGTTCTATAAGTTTTACATGCTGCACAGCGGCGGCATGATATGCATCATTATTTATAAAAGCCTCAGCCCCTGAAAGGAGCCCAATCTTTTGCTTGTAACCTTGTATAAAAAAGCCGGCATGCGCCGGCCTTGTGCTAAATAATTCATGGTAATCACCGGTACTATCTAGCTTTCATAGAAAGGATGGCAGGACATTGGATGCTTCTGTCCGGGTCTTTCATGGCATTGGATTAGAAAAACGGGCCTGTTCACCAGGTGTAACCAGCACAGCTTTTACACTGCCTGTATTGGATTGTTTGATGCTGCAAAGAAACTCGTCCGGCGCGAGGATGGCCATAGACAAAACGGTATAACGGTAAGGCATCCGCGGATTTAATAATAGAAAATCTTCTAGGCGATGGCTGCCTGCAGGCAAAGCACTGCCCTGCCAGCACGTTGCTGCTTGTAATACAATAATGGTGGGAGGAATAGGAGGGCGACAGGCTAGCCCTTATCAGATAATTTCGTAGAGTTTGGCAAGCTCGCTCAAATCAATTACGTTTTCTACTTTCAGTTTTTCAAGAATATGCGCCTTATGGGTTCCAACAGTGGAGTTCTGGATATTGAGTATCTCTGTAATTTCCCCGATGGCCTTGCCGCCGATCAGTAACATGGTAATTTCAAGCTCGCGGTTGGATAAAAGCTGGAACGGATTATCGGGGCGGTTCTTGATACTGTCTTCCGTAAGACGGTTTATCAATCGCTCGCTCACATACTTCCTGTTGCTCAGAATCATTTCGATGGCGCGGGATACTTCCTGGTCTTCACAGTCTTTGTTAAGAAAGCCTTTTACGCCCAGTTTCAGGTAGCGCTTGGCAAACACATCTTCTGAGCCCATTGTAAAGACCATGATTTTTGCAGAAGGACGCATGTTTAATATGTTTACGATAAGCCCCATGGTATCTGTGCTGGGCATGTGCAGGTCGATGACCATCAGATCGTACTCATTCTTTTTTACCAGGTTGAAAGCGGCTTCTCCGTCTGCGGCCTCGTCTACCTTTGCGTCCAGGTATTTATCAGTAATAATTAATTTAACGCCGGAACGGACGATGGAGTGATCATCCACCAATAGAAATCGTTTTGTCATAGTGTAGAATTTTCAGACAGCCTTGTTGCATTAAATCCGAAAGCCAATGAATCAAATGCAATGCGCATTGGGCTGCTTATAAGTTTGCCAAGATATAAAAAATAATTTGTTCACTTTAACAGCTCTTCAAAACTTTTCATATTACCATGTAAACTCCACTAAGTAGAATTTGTTGTATTGCTTTTTTAAAATTTTTACATCCATCGATCATTTATAACCGATTTTACAAGCTTATTCGTAGTTATTTTTAAGATCAACCTATAGCAATAAGCTAGACCGTTAAATGGAAAAATAAAATCATATCATTCTGATCCTCAATAAAAATGTATAGATAAAATTCTAAATATCTTCGCGCAGGGGGGCAATTGGGTGAACTTCGCTACTTTTAATTGGAGAAAATTGCTCCACAACCCAATGGGCTACTTACCTGTCAGATTATTGCTCGCTATTGCTTTTGTTTGCGTGGCCGGGTGTAATACTATTTTACAATCACAAACAACGAATGATGCACGGTTTGCCGTACAACGCTTCAATGATGAGAATTCTATATTGCAGAACAGCGTTACAGGTATGGCCTTTGATGCTGACCATTACCTCTGGATCAGCACGCAGTATGGGGTTTTCAGGTTCGACGGACGCAACTTCATGGCCATTACTACATCTAACAATGCCACGTTAAAGTATAACCGCATTATTTCCCTGGCGGCAGATTTTAATAAGAATATTTTTTTTACAGATGAGCACTGGAATTTCTATAAGGTAATCGATTGCCAGACCATCCAGTTAATACCAGATGAAACCGCCACCGGCTTTATGCTGCATTGCAGCGGCAGCCCCGTCTTCTGGTTTGCACCCAAGCAGCCATTGGCCAATGCCGCGGCCCTTCGCAAAACACTTCATATCAATGGCAATGGTATCAGCAGGATAATGCCGGTAGATGCTTCTTCTGCCTATATCACTTTTGTAGACGATGAAGACCATGGCAAGATGGTGTACCTGAGAAACGGCGAAATTATACCGCTCCCCTACCCTTACGCTTCCAATACGGAACGCGCGCTGGTGGTAAACAACCGGGTATACCTGTTGCAAAACAGTGGTAAGGTGGCGGCGGTAAATGGCGCACTGGTAGCCAATACCGGGCAGCTGGTATTTCATGATAACGGAGAGGCAGGCAACACCGCTCCGCCTACGGCAATGCCCGATATCAGCGAGGCTAAATTTTTCTTTAACAGCATGGCGTCATTCATGCTCAATGGCAACCTGTTGTATATAATCACCGCAGAAAAAGGAAACCTGGTGGCTACACCTGTGGTGCAACATTTTCCTGAACAGGGGGTAAGGGAAATTATTTTCGGCGGCCCCGAAAATGCCTTCTTTGCAGGTACCAATACTGCCGGCCTGCTCATACTGCGCAAGAAACAATTTACCCCGCTGCTGGATAGCGCCCGGCCTGAAGCCAACAACTTCTATGCACAACTGGAAATAAACAAGGGCAGCATACTCACCAACTATTTTACGGTGTTTAAGGGACAACAATTAACGCGCTACCCCATTGCCCCCGCAGAAAGACTGGGCATGTGGAAAGACCGTAAGGGCAATATATGGTACCAGCGGAAAGACAGCCTCTACAGAACTGATGAAACACTGCAAAAAGAAAAATTCATCCAAAAACTCAAAGGCCCGATACATACTTATTTTGAAAAAGAAGGCAAAATCTGGTTCGGTAACCTGGACATGCTGGGTTATATTGAATCAGACAGCCTGCATATGGTGGCAGACGTAAGAAAATTTGACGGCAGTTTCCTGCAATGCATTGATGCCTCTGCCAATGACCACCTGCTGATTGGTACGCAGGAAGGACTCTATAACTACTGGCCCGCCAATGGTAAGCTGCAAAAAATAAGCAAGGAGAAAATGTATGTGAGGAACATTCTTACCACAGACGATGGCCTGTCGTGGATCAGCACTTATGGACAGGGTATTTTTTGTTTGAGCAGGCAGGATCTTTTTAAGCTGCCCATTGATAAAAACGGCTTTCTGCTCACCGCACATTGTTTCCTGGAAGACAAAGCAGGCTTCTTCTGGATCAGCACCAATAAGGGACTGTTTAAAGTGAAGCGACAAGACCTGGCCAACTGTCGCTCCAGCCCTTCTCCCACCGTATATTATCATTACTTTGATAAAGCCGATGGCTTTGAAACAAATGAATTTAATGGCGGCTGTAGTCCATGCGGGCTCCGCCTGGCCAACGGCAATTTTTCCTTTCCTTCTTTAAACGGTTTGATTCTCTTTAACCCCCTGGCCGTAAACGCCATATTGCCCCAGGCAAAGCTCCATATAGATTTTTTAAAAACAGACAGCCTTCTCATTAACCAAAAAGAACAGATAACGCTTCGCCCACAGTTTAATCAATTACTTATTCAATGTACCACGCCCTACTTCGGCCATGTAAATAATCTCTCTGTTGAATATAAATTAGAGGGTTTGAGCGAAGCATGGAACCAGTTACCCAGCAGCGGCCTGATAACCTATAACAAACTGCCAAAGGGCCAGTATGTACTCTATATCCGCAAGGCTGCGGGCTTTGGAGACAAGGCCTACGACTATGCCAGCCTGTCTTTTGAAATACTGCCGCGTTTTTATGAGTCAAAATTATTTTACCTGGCCTGTTTTGCGCTGCTATTGGGGCTCATCTACCTTGTCTATAAACTTCGCTACCGTTGGATCATCCGCATGAATACCCGCCTGGAGAACGAGGTGCGCGCGCATGTTATTGAACACAAAAAACTGATCCAGCAACTGCAGCTTTCAGTGGTAGACCTCAAACTCTCAAAAGACAACCTGATAAAAGCCAATAATGAAAAAGAGAAAATCATCTCGGTGCTGATACATGATCTGATATCTCCCCTGAAGTTCCTCAATAAGCTGGCGGGCAGGCTTTACCAGCATTTCGACCATATGGAAGTGGCAGACCAGAAGAAAATAGCCGGAGAAATAAATGCTTCTACTGCAGAGATATTCAGCTTCTCCGATAACTTCCTGAAATGGCTTAACCCGGCAAGAGCCGCATTCAACCGCTCAGTAGAAACTTTTGACATGAAAGATATTGTGGCCGAGCTGGCGGCCATCTATGAAGATATTCACATCATACGGCACAATGTATTTCAATTAACTGCGGAAGCAGCTTCTGTAGTTACCACCGATCGATCGTTTATAAAAACCATCGGCCGCAATCTCATTTATTTTGCAAACACCAACTGTGCGGGCAATACCATCTCGCTTTCATTTGATAAAATAAAAAATACGAACCGTTTTACGTTGACATTTAACGGCAGCAAAAAAATACAGGATAAAATCAACTACCTGTACGCGTTAGATAATAACCTGGCCGACCTGGAAGTAAGCGATTATGGATTTTATATCAATTTTGCGGTAATAAAAGACCTGTTGGCACGCATTAACGGCAGTTTTGAGAACCGCTTCACAGACGGCAATATTATTATAGAAGTTGTTTTCCCTGATCTGCTGAAAAATGACGCTGATTCCGGCGCTCATCTGCAAGGCTAGTCTCGCCACGCATAGCAATAATAAAAAATATAAAGCTATCATGAACGGAAAATGCAAAGCCTGCTCTGTGGGTAAATGGATTATTCATTTGCATTTCGATAATTAACTACAGATAGATTTCAACAAAGCGCAGACATTTGCAGCCAAGATGAACGTAGGGTTGGCAGCAGGCATTCAGCTTTCTTTACCATAAATATTGTAAAGACTGCCGGGAACAGGTGAGAAAAAAGCGCTAAGTAGTATGTTGAAAAAATTAGTAACCGTACTAATGATGCTGTATGTATTTGCAGTGTTCATCCTGGTCTTCTATACTTTGCTCAGGTTAATGACGGCCTGAAGCAAACAAACAAACCGGGGCGGTTTGTCTTACAAAAAACCATCCAACGCCCCTGATTTTTGAATGGATGGCCCTTACACCCAAACTTTATAATATTACCTCTTCCCTTACCATGATCACAACGGTTTTTGTATCCGGCATCGAAAAAGAAACAGACAGTGCTGCCTTTCTGCTGCTTTCACAATTTGAAAATATTTCAATTGTTGCGCGGTATTCTTTAACGGCGTACAAAAAGCTGGAGAGCATCCCGGATGCGGATGTAGTTTTTTTTGAAGTGGCACAACTGGAAGACATTTCAAAGCCCGCCCTGGCCCTGGCCGGCAGTAGCCCAAAAGTAATCATTACACAGCAGGCAGATACCCTGGCGCTGGCATTTGAGCTGCGCGTTTTTGATTGCCTGGTAACACCCGTGTCCAGGGAGCGCCTGCAACTGACCATTGATTTTCTGACTGAACTCCAACAGCACAAAATGCAGGACAGCCTGGCTTCATTGCTTGACCTGAACAAATGGTATTATGTGCGCGATAAAGACAAGTGCCATCTCCTGAAACTGGCCAATACATATTTTATTGAAGCAGCGGGTAATTATGTAAAGATTGTGTCTAACCAGCACATGCCGCTTTTTTATACCACGCTTTCGGCCATTGAAAAGAAATTACCAAACAATTTCTTCAGGGCTAATCGCGGACAGCTCATCAACCTGCAACACCTCAGCGCTGTTAGCATCAATGAAAAAGGAATCATCTCTGTGCAACTTGCCAACCATTATAACATTGAAATTTCACAGCGGCAATCGCCGAAATTTCGGGAGCGGGTTGCGCTGCCCGGTTAATGCCGCAGTACCTGGTGGCCTGTATTATTTCCCCCGCTGCCAGGGCAGCAAATCGTAAGCCTTCCAGGACTGTTTCGGCAATTGTCTATAAGCCGGTAATGCTGCCATTAATATTTTTCCGCCTTCAATGCAGGCAGTACAGCAACGGGTAGCAAAGCCTAATGGCGGATCATTCTGCAGGCTTATCTCTTTTTCACAGGTATGATATGAATAGTAAGACAAACGGAAACCGACTGGTACAGGGACTGATAGACATCAGTATTGTTTTGTGCTTTGTATATATTTTGAGGTTGCTGTACCAGGTCTTTGTACAGTAACGGTAGCACTGCAGCAATGCGGGCTACACTGAGCGGCAATTCATGGGTATGAAAAAGGATGACCCGTTTCCTGGTCATCCCTATTGCTCCCTTTAAACATCCACTAATTCATTATACCCATCTGCTCCATATAACTCTTGTTATCGAAATAAAGGTATTCTTCTGTCATAACGCCGTTGCTCCAGTGACCAACGGTACACATGGGCAACTTAAAGGCTTTGCCGGTAGGCGCTATCGTCTTACCGTCCTTTACCATGGGCTTTGTAAATGTGCCTTCCATAAAACCGGTAACACAGGTCCATTCACCGGTACTCTTCCCAAACTTTACCGGATGTTGTTTTATGCGCGTATCAGGGGCATAAGTAAACATCATTTTGAGGTCTGCAATATGTGGTTCTAGACCGGTAGTTGTTCTGCCATCAGGCCAGTAGACAACAATATTTTCTCCATGACTTTCATGGAGCTCCGTCCACTTTTGTCCGCTGAATACTTCATAATCGAGCCTGTCGAAAACAGCCAGGTTTTTTTGCAGCGTTGTCTCATCACAGGGCATAGCGGCAGTTCTTACAGAAGCACTGTCGTTGGTAAGCGTAGCGGAGTTATCTTGTTGACCTATGTCATTGCAGCTATATACAATTACCAGCATTAGCAATGATGACAATAGCAATAAAATGTTTTTTGATTTCATAACAATCGTTTTAATGTGTAAGAATGATCTGTTGATTATTTCCATTACAAAGCTATGCGTCTTCGCAAACACGGCAGGTAGTCATTCTTCTATATTTGGCGTCTTACTTCAAAGCATCTTCATTTTCTTGTTGATGTAGTTAGATACAGCAATGCCCGGCAACGGATGGTTGCCGGGCATTGACGTTTTAAAAAACAATTACTACTGCT
>DATJGC010000587.1:0-13807 GCA_035495345.1 Chitinophagaceae bacterium
TGCAGGCTAAATCAGTTGAAGGGACAATTCCAAACTTATCAACTTTTCTGCGCTGCTTGCTATGAGAATTTTAGGCAATGATGATTTGTAGGGTTTGGTTGCCAGTGGAATAGCTTTACTTAACACTACAAGAAAACATCCTTATTGCATCGCTTCCAGCAGGGCCACGGATTTCTTTGGATTGGCCAGTTTAATTCTGCCATCGGCACTGCTGTCTGCGCCATTGATGATAAGGTTGATGACCTGCACCGGCGAAAGAGCCGGGCGCATGGCCAGCAGCTTGCCCGCCAGGTTGGCGATATAGGGCGTAGCCATGGAAGTACCAGACATCAGCATCCGTGCACCGCCTGGTATATAGCTTTCTACCAGGTAGCCATTGGCATGTATCCTCACCTTTTTTCCGGTAGCGGTAAACGAGGTTTCCATACCTGCAGCATCTACAGAACCAACGCCCAGCATATTGGGCAGGTCAAGCGCTGCGGGATAGCGCTGGTCGATATCTGCATTTGAATTCTTGTTACCATTGGAGGCAATAAAGAGTATTTCCGGGGCCAGTGTAAAGGCATCGTACAGTGCATTCTTGCGCATGGTCCAAAGCTGTACAGCTTTGCTGCGCCGGTCTGCCTCGCTGAGTGAAGGGGTGGCACGCGCAAGCGCTTTTTCATAGTCGCTCACAAAACATCCCCAGCTCATGCTAACAATGCGCACACCGGCTTTCTTCCAGCAGGCCACCAGTTCTTTAAGATTGGCCGCTACTTTTGTTTCCTGTTCAACCGAAGGTGCTATGCCGTCATTGCTAAAGCCCACATCTTCACTAAAGCGCACGGTGTACAGTTGTGCAAAAGGATTTCCCTCCATGGCAATACCAGCCACATGCGTACCATGGGCGTAGTCGTTTACAAAATCTATAAATTGCCAGATAGAATCTTTGCCTGAAGGCGCGGCGCTTTCCATGGCTCTTTTAAAAATGGCCGCTTCCTGCGTATTGTTGCCGGCCTGGTCGTCTGCATAGCCCCTGGCCAGTTTGGTCATAATGGGGTAGAGCTGTTTTTGTTCTTTTGTCAATGGCATTAAGAGGCCGGTGGTTTTATTATCATGCAGGTCAAAGGCCACGCCATGCAGATCATCCACAAAGCCGTTTTTATCATTGTCAATACCGTCTGGTTTTTCTTTTGGATTTGTGTAAAGCCGGTCTGCAAACACACTGGTATCGGTGCCGAGATCATACACGCAAAGCACCACTTTTGCGTATGGCTTGTTTTTCTCCAGCACAATATTCCGCTGTGGCCAGATGCTGACTACCGCATGTGCGTTTGCAGCAGATACACTGTCCATCACCTGTGTAACCACCGCGCCGAGTTTATCATAGCCCGGCATCTCGTAGGCGAGGAAGAGCAGGTAACCAAGATCATCCCTTGAAAAATGGCCGCGGTTAAATGCTGGCTGCAGATCGGTTTTGGCAACCTGCAGTATTTGTTGCGCAGTAACATTCTTATAGCGCTGGCGGAGGCGTTGCAGGGAAGATTCTGCCACGGTATAATTAATGCCCGCAATATTTTTGATCAGCGCAGTCCTGAAATCTTGCAGGTAGTTGGTTGATGCGGGGTTGCCGGCCATCATCTGTGAACGTTTGATGAGTCCGCTGGTTAAACGGGCAGCGGGTTTTACTTCCAGCAAACGCAGTGTATCATAATAAGCAAGTGCGGCTTTGTAATTACCACCGTAAAAACTCATATCTGCGAGGTCTGTATAATAGCTTTTGAGCAGGCTGGTATCCCTGATATCATATTGTGCTACATCCTGCTGAATGCGTTGTACCAGTGCAGTACGCAGCTGGTCAATAGCAGTGGCGTTTTGCAGCAGGGTAGCCATGCTGTCTTTTATATTGTATACCTGTGCAGGCAACTGGTCAGGGCGTGTTACAAGTGTCTTTTGCTGGCCGATGGCGGCCGGTGCGGAGATCAAAAACGTAGAGGAAAGAGCAAGAAATGTATAACAAAAGCGGGATAGGATGTAAGGTAGTTTGCAGGTCATGAAGGCGCTGGTTTAAGGTTCTTCTGCACAATATACCAAGTTTAGCTTTTCTACCGATCACCCCTATGCGTATTTTTTACCCGGCGCTGCGCGCGTTGAAGTATAGCGCAACTGCTCAGCTTTATGCTTTGTAACCTGCTATTACGCATTCATTTTCCTGGATGGCATAGGTGGCATATTGCTGGAGGTATGCCGCTGTAAGCAGGCGGACGGTAAAACCTGCCGACTGTAGTCTTGCTATATAGTCATTCAGTGCATAGATCCGTACATGGTCGTGCTGGCCAAAACGCCGTTCCTGCAAAACAGGGTCATGTATGCCGGGGTCTTCTATTGTCTGGTGCAATGTTTCAGAGAAGGGCACCTGCAAAACCGCAAAGCCGCCCGGCTTCAGCACCCTGTACATTTCCTGCATGGCCTGTGTATCATTGGGTATATGTTCCAGTATATGGTTGGCCACTATTACATCAAAGCTATTATCCGCTTGCAGCAGCTGGGTGGCATCTGCCTGCTGCACATTTTTATCAATGCCTTTGTAAAAACCCGGTAAGAGGTCAGCGGTGGTTACGCTTGCGTGGGCCGACAAATACCTGAACAAATGTTTTTCCGGCGAGAACTGCAGGATCCGTTTGCCCTTCACCGGAAGATCGCTCTCAAACACCGCACGTAAGAGGCGTTCGCGGTTTTTGCTCATGCAGTGGGGGCAATACACGTTTTTACCATAGCCTGCTATTACATTGGCCTGGGCCAATACCGGGGCGGCATTTTTATTGGGATATTCGGGTACAAAACGTTCATACTGGTGTCCACAAAAATTGCAGGTAAATCCTTTGCCCCGCAGGCTGCGATAGCTGGTACGGTAGTATAGTTTCACGGCCGTGTTAATTGAACGGCGGTACAGGCTTTGTAAAGGGTGGTAGAGGCCACTGCTTTTTAAGACTGACTTAAAGATTTCTTTCATTTGGTCTGCCCAATCATTTTTATAGCGGCCCTTTACCATTGTCATTGCCCGCTTAGTACATAGTTTCGGCTTAACCCGGCCAACGGTTCATGTATAACGGTTATGAGTAACCGATAATAGTGATCGGTTTAGTCGGGGTTAGCCTCTCCCAGTGCGGGCAGTTGCTCCCACTCCCAGGGCATCATTTTTAATTGTTTGTCTGGCCGTTCTTTTGCACTGCGGATGGTGTACACCGGCCAGTAATCCAGCGCTTCCGCTGGCATTTCAAAATCAAGAATGCTGCGATAGTCTGCCTCGTTAAGGTCTGCCGAGAGCCATTGGTTGGCCAGTTCAAAAGAAAGGAAGAGTGGCATTCTGCCGCGGTTTTCGCCATCATTGTGTATTTGTTCCATCAGCGCGTTGGCCTTACGTGTAATGATGGTGTAGGTCCAGCGTTGCAATAATTCACCGGTACTGGTATCGGGCAGTTCAACCACGGAGTATAAGCCCGGCAAAAAGAACATGGGTTGTTCTTTCAGCTGTATAAAATAAGGCACTTTCTTTTTCCAGCCTTTGATGGCGCGGTGTTCATAAATGCCGTTCACGGGCACCAGGCAACGGCGGTTCCTGATTTTGTACCAGTAACTGCTTTTGTCTTCCAGTATGCGTTCACTGCGGGCATTCAGCATGGTTGTGCGTTGTCTTGCAAATGCTTTTTCTTCCTTCACATAGAAGGGAATGCAGCCCCATTCCATGGGCCGGCAATGCAATTGCTGATCCTGCTGATGGCGGTAGATAACCGGATGGTCTCCGTAGGCATGTCCAATAATATGCGCGCCGATGGCGCCGTCAAAATCAATACTCAGTTGGTTATCAAAAACCAGGTCGGGAAAATAATCCCTTAGCTCGTTAACATGTACGGTAAAGGATATATCATAGCACATGGTTATACTTTTTCTATGTCAGAAAATTTCACCTTTAAGGTCTGTCCTGCATACTTTAAAGTAATGAAAAGTTCTCCAAAGATAACCGCAATACTGGGTTTTATGGTTTCACTGCCACCGATGCGCCAGGTGGTATGCTTTTTAATATAAGCGCGCAGCTGGTCTTTGTAACCCAGGTTTATTTTTTTCTCAAGGTCGGCCGTACTTTTTACCACCGCCCAAAACGGTTCAAAGCGGTTGCCTGGTTTGCACATGGCCGTTAGTTTATTATAATGGAGCGGCTTGCGCAGGTCTAACATGGCCGCATACGCATCATGCCGCACAGCATTAAAATGAATCAGTGCCAGGCCTTCTAAATCATAGTCTGAAAAAAGCAGGCCGGTACAGCCTTCGGCGCATTCTTCTGCACTGCGTTCATAGGTTTGCGCCACCAGGTGAAACCTTTGCAATTGCAGCAGCCGCTGCAGGTATTTTTCCTGTAAGCGTTCAAAAGGCTGCAGCATCAGTTAATAATTTTGAGAATTTGGTGGATGTCTGTGGTGTAGCGGGGCGACAAATGGTCTGCCCGCAGCCGGTATTTTTTTTCAAATCCCTGGATGGCCATGCGCACCGTTTCTTTCCCTAACGAGCGGTTTACCTTGTCCATGGCGCTCATCAGTTTCTCCTGCCGCTGCAGGTTACCGGTATCAAAAAGGCTTACCTGGCGCTGACTGCAGGGCACAAGGTCCATCACAATAACGCCGCATTTCATAAACCGGTAGCCGCTGGCATAGATGCGCCGGAAGCCCAGCAGCGCTGCTTTAATGATATCGGCGCTGTTGTTGGAGGGCGTTGGCAGAGACACATCAATACTTCGTGCATATTGCGGTTCAGCAGCTTTATGCGGGTTGGTGTTCAGAAATACATGTACCGTGGCGCAACAACTTTGCTGTTGCCTTAGTTTATGTGCACAGGTGGCGGCATAATTGCAAAGCGCTTCTTCAATCTCTTCTTTTTTGGTGAGCAATTGCCCGAAGCTGCGCGAAGTACAAATATTTTTCTTGGGTGGGGTTTCAGCTGCCCATTCAATGCTGGGCTGTCCTCTAAGTTCATTCAGCAGGCGTTGGCCGGTAACAGACATATGCACGCGTACCCATTCTTCGGGGGCTGTTGCAAATTGCGCGGCAGTGCGGAAACCGTGGCGCTGCAGCAATTGCGCATACTGGTGACCGATACCCCAGATATCGTTTACCGCGGTATTCTCCAGCATTTCCTGCTGCAGGCGTTCATTGGCGGCCCAGAAGACACCGGTGTTTTTGTGCTTTTTTTTGGCGTAGCGGTTGGCCATTTTGGCAAGGGTTTTTGTGGCAGCAATACCAATAGTTACGGGGATGCCGGTATGTTGCTGTATGGTTTGCCGCATGGTAACACCCAATTGCAAAAGATTGGAATAGCGAAGATCATGCAGGTCAAGAAAAGCTTCATCAATAGAATAAATTTCTATCCGCGGCACAAAGGCTGAGAATGTGTTCATGACACGGTCGCTCATGTCTCCGTACAAGGTATAATTGCTGCTAAAGACGGCCACATTGTTTTTTTGCAGGAGTTCCTCTACCAGGTGGGCGGGTGTACCCATTACAATACCCAATTGTTTGGCTTCTTCGCTGCGGGCAATGACACAGCCATCATTGTTAGAGAGTACTACCACCGGTTTGCCCTGCAACTGCGGGTTGAAGACGCGTTCACAGGAGCAATAGAAATTGTTGCAATCTGCTAAAGCATACATGCTTTTAAATCTTTTACATCAGAGATTACGTGTGTTACAACGCCCCATACCTGCATATGCATTTCTTCTGTTACCTGTATAGACGGGTATTTCCGGTTGGCGGGCACCAGCCAGCATTTGCAATCGTTTTTCTTCAGGTATTTGACGGTAAATTCTCCGTTGAGTACGGCCAGTACAATATCGTTATTTTTTGGGGTGAGTGAACGGTCTACCACCAGTTTTGCCTTCATGGGTATAAAGGCGTTGATCATGGAGTCTCCCGTGCATTCAATGATAAAAGTTGCCAGCGGATGTTGAATCAGTACATCGTTAAGATTGATGCGTTCTTCCATATAATCCAGGGCGGGCGAGGGGAAACCGGCATGGACCGGAAAGGGTATGTAAGAAGTTTTCATGTGTTACTTATTTATTGGTACAAGATTACTAATTTTATTAGCAATAATATGACAGAAATTTTAGTTTTTGTATTTCTGTGGAAGCAGCCGTGTACAGAAATTGCAGGGTTTGGCAGAGAAGCGGGGCGCTTGAGGATTGTTACAAGGGGGCAGGCTGGTTTGTGATATGCGTTTACTCCTGGGGGTTATACAACGCTAATAAGAAAATTATTTTTTGAAAGCTGCTGGCTTTTAGTTGCTTTCAAAATCATTTGAGATTCTTTTTTAATGTTGTTGATGGTTTTTTTATGCAATTTTAATCGGTAATTCATTGAAATTCCGGTAGTTGTCATGTAAGGCAACCGCAATTAGGGCAATTTTGATGATATTTATTTCTTTGAAAGACGTTTATGACTGAACACGAATTCCTGGCCGGATTAGGCGCAAGAATTAAAGAACTGCGGATTAAAAAGAATATTTCACAGAAAGACCTGGCGATGGAATGCAATTTTGAGAAAGCCAGCATGTCAAGGATTGAATCTGGTAAAACAAATATTACCATCCTGACATTGTATAAGATAATGTCTGCTCTAAATGCAGATGTGAAAGATTTTTTTTAGGCGTTCTAATTCTCCGGCGTACCGGCATACCAACCTTGATCCTACAAACGTGCAGTTAACCGCTGCATGTATTGCATTGTGCTATCCACAGTTTTTTATTGCCCAGCACCGTTTGTATACCGCCATAAGCCGGCAGGCATTCCCTGGCGCGCATGTTCGGTACATCCTGCGAATATTTACCCAGTTCGTTCAATTATACGAACTATTACAAAGTTCGGCTAATAATACGAACAAATAAAAAGTTCGGTTAATTGTACGAACTATTTAAAAGTTCGGTTATTTATACGAACTACCGGTAAAAGTTGTATATTGCAGGCTATGGCAATACAGGCAATACTTACCGGTGATATTGTAAACTCCACGCAGCTGACTACACGCGTGGAAAAGAAATTGCTGGCATGTTTACAGCAACTGTTGTCTCCTTACCAGTATGAGTTCTACCGCGGAGACAGTTTCCAGGTGTATATAAAAGAAGCAGCGGATGCGCTGGCACTGGCATTGTTATGCCGTACAGCGGCCATCAGCATTGGCAGCCATGGCGCCGTAGGCTCAGACGTACGACTAAGCATTGGCATTGGCGACGTAAAAATGCCCATCACCAGCCTGGGCACGGGCAAAGGAGAAGCTTTTGTATTGTCGGGCCGCGCCTTTGACGGGCTGGCCGCCAGCGGGGCAACACTGGCCATCGCCAGCACATCAGCCCTGGCCGGTGAAGGATTGCAGGTAATAGCCGATTATTGCAATGCTGTTTTTTCTACCCTTACCGGTAAGCAGGCAGCCGTTATTTTTGAACTGTTAAAGGGAGAAAGCCAGCAGGCTGTGGCCGCAAGACTTAAAAAATCTAAAAGCACCATTAGTCAGCATGTTACCGCCGGCCGCTGGCCTGAACTGGAAAAATTACTGTTGCATTACAAAAACATCATCAACCTGTTATCATGACAATAGCCTATGTGTGGATCACCAAACTCATTCTTGCCCATTTGCTGACTGATTTTATACTGCAACCCGCCCGCTGGGTAGCAGACCGCCAGGCCAAACATTTTGCCTCGCCCGCATTGTACCTGCACAGCGCCCTCACAGGTATTGTGGCCTGGCTGCTGGCAGGAACCCACTACTGGCAAACAGCGTTGGTAATAACCATTACCCACCTGCTGATAGACGGATGGAAATCTTACCGGCCGCAAACCGTTGGCTACTTCCTGTTAGACCAGGCACTGCACCTGCTGGTAATAGCTGCCTGCTGGTGCACCATTTTCTTGCAATGGGGGGATGTAAAAGAGTTTTGGCTGCAACTAAATGCGCAGCCAGCCACCTGGAAGATCATTACCGCCTTTGTATTTCTAACCGCGCCTGCCGGCATACTCATCGGGCAGTTCACGCGCCAGTGGAGAGATAAAATTGATGGTGCAGAAAGCCTGGCCAATGCCGGTAAATGGATTGGCATTGCCGAGCGCGTGATCATCCTGATTTTTGTGTTGTACAGCCAGTTTTCGGCCATTGGATTGCTGGTAGCCGCTAAAGGCATCATTCGCTTTAATGAAAAAGACCGGCAGGAGATAAAAACGGAATACCTGGTGGTAGGTACCCTCATGAGTATTAGCCTGGCCATTGTTACCGGTCTGCTGGCAAAGGCCTGATGGCATCGGCAACATGAACATACTTTTATTAAAAACCTATTAAAAATTAATTGCTTTTATAGCCTTCTTACTGGAACTTTTTATTATGTTTATGCGCATTTTTTTATTTGTACTAACCCAACACCCTGATGAGCTTGCGCCGGATCTGTATAGTTGCTTTGCTGCTGCCAGCGCACCTGCTGTTCTTTGCCACGGCACAAAGTCAATCAGACAGCAGCCGGTTAAAAAACCACCTGCTGGTCTTGCCCGTGATTGCCAGGTCTATCGAAACGAGCTGGTCTTTCGGGAGCGCGGTATCCGGCACCTTTCATATCAATAAGCGAGACAGCAGCATTCGCACCTCCAACCTGCAAAGCCTGGTGCTGTACTCGCTCAAAAAACAATTTATTGCAGCCATAGACGGCACCATCTATTTCCCCGGAGAGAAATACATTCTCAGCCAGCAAATGTCTTACAGCTTTTTTCCTGATAAATTCTGGGGCCTCGGCAGAATGTCGGCCGACAGCAATGCGGAGTCTTATAATTTCCGGCAGTTTTATCTTTACCTGCACGGGCAACGTTCACTGGCCAAACACCTCTACTTTGGCGTTTTGTATGAATACCAGAAACTGATAAAAATAGAATACATACCGGGCGGTCTTTTTGATAAACAAAATATACCGGGCAGGCATGGCTACCAGGTGTCTGGCCTTGGCGCCAGTCTAACCTATGATACCCGCAATGATGCCTTTGCACCCGATAAAGGTATTTTTCTGCAGGGATATTTTAACCATTTTGCGCCATGGCTGGGTTCTGATTTTATTTACACCAATTACGTACTGGATGCAAGGAGCTTTATCAGGATCTATAAAAAACAGGTATTGGCCTTACAGGCATATGCATTCATGAACAATGGAGATGTACCCCTGCGCAGCCTTGCTTCTTTTGGCGGCGCTAACAGCATGCGCGGCTATTACGACGGGCGTTACCGCGATAAGGACCAGGTAGTACTGCAGGCAGAATACCGTGTGCCGGTGTACCGCAGGCTGGGCGCTGTAGCATTTGGAGGTGTAGGCAATGTGAGCAATAATTGTGATTACCTGGGCACCAGGGCCATAAAATATTCATACGGCGGAGGCTTGCGTATAGCACTTACTAAATCTGAACGCTTAAACCTGCGGCTGGATTATGGAATCAGCAGGGGTGGCCGCTCACAGGGTTTTTATTTTCAACTGGGCGAAGCCTTTTAAACCACCCGCCAGTATACAATCATTCTTGCTAAACGGTAACAGAGGTAGGCGGCCAGCGGCGCGGCCAGGATGTCTATGCTGTAATGCACATGCTGCACCAGCAACAATACCGCAATACAAATCACGGAGAAGAGGGTAAAGATTTTATCGTTGCGTTTTTCAAGCCCAAGAAAAATAATAAACACGCTGGAAGTATGACCAGAGAAAAATAGATCCTTGGTAACATATTGCTTTCCGTAAAAAAAGTTGGTGAGCGGGTCTACCAGCGGAATAAGGTTGGCAGGCGCATCCAGTGGTACCAGCCAGATGCAGAGAATACGGCTTAGCGAGACCAGCAGGTAAGACCATAGCAAGATCAGCATGGTATACGGACTTTTAATGCAGCGGATGATGGCCAGTAGGGTAGCCCCCCAGATAAAAAGAAAAACCGGCAGTGATACATTGTGCGATGGAATCATGTTCAGCAGCCAGTCGTACAGCTGCACGCCATCACGTTTTTCAATATGTGCAAAGAAAATGTGAAAGATGGTGAGCAAGGGAAATATGAAGAGCCAAACCACGATAAACTTGGTACGGAAAAGCGGTTGCGCCCAGGCACTCGTCCAGTTATCCTCCATTTCTTTCAAAGGCTGCGTTGATACCGTTTGCATACGTGAATATAGATGAGCCATGTTGGATCAGGTTGTACGGTCAATTTAAAAGCACCGCCCAGTAACGTTTTTATCGTTTCAACAATATATAAAACTATAGAATTTATTTATCCGCTAACAAAAGGATTTACTCAGTACACCCAAAGGGCGCAAAAATAAAGAAGCCTGACAATTGCCAGGCTTCTTTTACTATCATAAATTGTTAATAATGCCATCTTACAAAGGCTTCCATGGCGGCATAATGGGTGAGGCCCAACTGCTCGTATAATTTGGCTGTATTGCGATTGCGTTCTTCTGCGCGTTGCCAGAATTCTCTTGCATCGCTTCCCTGGAAGGGCACCGCATCTTTTTGTGATTGATGAATAAAAATACCGAAGCGTTTTTTCAGCACCTGGTCGGGGCTCATAGGGATGGCCATTTCGATTTCGCTGATGTCCCATTCCTGCCAGGCGCCCTTGTACAACCAAACCCAGCAGTCTTTTACCCATTCTTCACCACTGGCTTTTAAACGGCGCATGCTTTCAAAAATAGTATCCAGGCAAACCTTGTGCGTGCCATGCGGGTCTGCAAGGTCGCCGGCGCAATACACCTGCTGCGGTTGCAGTTTCCTTAGTAGCGCCATGGTGATTTGCACGTCTTCTTCACCCATGGGTTTCTTTTCTATTCTGCCTGTTTCATAAAAGGGCAGGTTTTGAAAATGGATGTTTTCATCTTTTATGCCCACGTACCGGCAGGTGGCCGCGGCCTCGCATCGGCGTATGAGGCCTTTGATGGCCCTTATTTCTTTTGTGTCTACCTGGTTAGATTTTTTTGAACGCAAAAAGTCACGGGCTTCCTGCAATATCTGTTGTGATTGTTTGCTGTCTATGCCAAACATGTTTTCAAAGCCTACGGCAAAATCAAGGAAGCGCGTTACAAATTCATCGGTTACCGCAATATTGCCACTGGTCTGGTAGGCCACATGTACATCATGCCCCTGGTCATGCAGGCGCATAAACGTACCACCCATGCTGATGATGTCATCATCCGGGTGCGGAGAGAAAATCAAACACCGTTTAGGGTATGGCTGCATTCTTTCAGGCGGATTGGGCAGGGGCGTGCTCTTGCCACCAGGCCATCCCGTGATACTATCGCGCAGCATATAAAACACCTGCATGTTTATCTCGTAAGCATCTCCCTTTTCTACCAGGAGGTCGCTCAGGCCGTAATCATTGTAATCTTTGCTGGTGAGGCTGAGCACCGGCTTATTCAGTTGCAATGCCATATTCACCACCGCCTTTTTTATCATGGCGGGAGACCATTCATACTCACCGGTTAACCAGGGAAACTTAAAGCGGGTAAGTTCAGAAGCCGCCACTTCATCCAGTACAAAGAGGGTATCATTGTGTTGTTGAAGGAGGGAAGCCGGTATCTGTTCTGTTACCACGCCTTCTACCGCACTCTTAATAACGGGCGCCTTCATTTGCCCCCAGGCCATCAGGTAAATTTTGCGGGCCTGCATAATAACGCTGATACCCATGGTTATGGCCAGGCGGGGTACATCTGATATGTTTTGAAATTCTTTGGCATTGGCCACGCGGGTAGAATTCTCCAGCGGTACCAGTCGTGTTTTTGAAAAAAGGCTGGAGCCGGGTTCATTAAAACCGATATGTCCGTTATTGCCGATGCCGAGTATCTGCAGATCAATACCGCCGGCGGCCGCAATTTGCGCATCATACTCTGCACAGAATTTCTTGATGTCTTCTTTTTTGATTTCACCGTTAGGAACATGACAGTTGGCCGGGTCAATGTCTACATGATCAAACAGGTGTTCTTTCATGAAGAGGTTATAGCTCTGCAGCGCATCCCTGTCTATCGGGTAATATTCATCCAGGTTAAAGCTGATCACGTTTTTAAAGCTGAGGCCCTCTTCACGGTGCATGCGTATCAATTCTGCATAGACGGTTTTGGGAGAAGACCCGGTGGCCAGCCCCAGCACACAATGTTCGCCCTTTGCTTCCTTGGCGCGAATGGTGGCGGCAATCTCTTTGGCGATAAACGCAGACCCTTCTTTGAGCGAGGGGAAAATGCTGACGGGAATTTTTTCTAAAGAATCTACCATATTCATAGCCAGTTGATTTGTGATGTATAAAGTGCTGCGAAAATAAATTGTATTTCACAGAACGCCAACCCAAATGCAGGCAGGAGGCTGCCCGCAACGGCCCATACAGCACTGCACTTTTTAATCAGGAAACAGGACGAAGGTAAATGCAGCCAAAGGGTTTGGGCATTTAAAAAGAATTGACCCTGAAAAGACGCCTGCAATAAGAAGTTATGCGGAGGCGATGCGTGCCTGACTTCTTAAACTTTGGACGATGTTTATCATAAACTAAAATGGAGATAATTAATGTGCTTGCCCTATTTTTATAGCAAAATAATCTTTTTTGAAAATTGTACTTACCGGGCAGCAGCTCGCCATTACTATTCAGCGTTTGAGCCAGCAGATTTTGGAGAATCACCTTGATTTAGAGAATACCGTGCTGATTGGCATACAGCCGCGGGGCATTTATTTGTCTGACAGAATTGTAGCACTTTTACAGCAGCAGCTGGGCCGGCCGGTGGCCTATGGTAAGCTGGACATTACCTTTTACCGGGACGACGTGCGCAACCAGCTACACAAGGCCAATAAAACAGATATTCCGTTTAGCATAGAGAACAAGCAGGTAGTAATTATTGATGATGTGCTGTATACCGGTCGTACCATCCGCGCCGCCCTGGATGCGTTGCTCGATTTTGGACGCCCTGCACGGGTAGAACTTTGTGTACTGATAGACCGTCGTTTCAGCAGGCAGTTGCCCATACAGGCAGATTATACCGGCAAAAGCATCGATTCTATTATTACCCAAAAAGTGAGGGTATTCTGGAAAGAGAAGGATGGAGAAGACCAGGTAGGGCTGATGTCAGACTCGGATAAGTAATAGCCGCTCAATAGCTGCAGCGGCAGGTTATCAGACCCGCCAGCAAATTTCATCCGCCGGCGTAGATTCTACACCGCAAAACTGGTTCCGCAGCCACAGGTTTTACTGGCATTGGGATTAGAAAAACTGAATCCGCGTGCATTCAGGCCATCCTGCCAGTCTACTTCCATTCCGTGCAGGTAAAGGGCATGGGCAGGGTTCATGAGATAGGTGATGCCTTCGGTTTCAAATAGTTCATCGGCTGGTTGCCGGTCGTCGAAACCCAACACGTAGGTCATGCCGGAACATCCACCGCCTTTTACGCCTATCCGCAGCATTTTTGTGTGGTCAAAATCCGCTGCTGCCATCAATCGCTTTATCTCTGTAACTGCGTTGCTGGTGAGGCCAACAGGCGCAGTGCTAACGGTATCCATTGCTCTAAAATTTATTCAAAAATAACAACAAATCCCGCATTATATAGTTTATAGCTTCTGTAAAAAAGATAAACCTGTCAGTTTTTGCCGGGGCCTTACATTTGCAGCAAATTCAATTGTATGTTAGACACCAGCACCATTTTGATCAGTATTGGCGTACTTATAGCGCTGCTCATTGTGTATTACTACTTCTACCAGAAAGATAAAAAATCATTGCCCAAAGATCTGCCCGCTGCTTCACCCGCAG
>DATJGC010000588.1:0-3936 GCA_035495345.1 Chitinophagaceae bacterium
TACATGACGCTTACCTGGAACAATTCCACCTCCTGGGCCAGCTCTGCGGCAGATGAAAGCAAAAACAACCTTCCCTTTGGTACACGCGGCCTCACTCCCTTCGGCAAAAGCATTGTACAGCGGATGAATACATTGGGTATGATGGTAGACCTTTCTCATGTAGGCGAGCAAACTTTCTGGGATGCTATTAACACGGTTACCAGGCCAGTAATTGCCTCGCACAGTTGCGCATGGAGTCTCTGCCCTGTTCCGCGTAACCTGAAAGACGACCAGCTACGCGCCATTGGCAAAAATGGTGGCGTTATCAACATCAATTTTTATTCCGGCTTCCTGGATAGTTCTTACAACCGACGCAAAGAATTATTTCTTTCTTCGCATGCACATGAACGTGATTCGCTGCTGCAGCTGAAAAAGCCTTTGTATGAAATTGACGAATGGTTGTCTAAAAAATATTTTACGGAAGCAGATGCGTTAAGGCCCGCTTTATCATTGCTGATAGACCATATTGATCATATTGTGCAGCTGGTGGGCATCGACCATGTAGGACTGGGCTCTGATTTTGACGGCATTGAATCAGCACCAAAAGGACTGGATGATGTTAGCAATATGCCGTTGATTACACAGGCCTTGCTGCAACGCGGTTATTCCGCAACAGATATCCGCAAAATACTGGGCGAAAATTTTATCAGGGTCTTTACTGCCAATTCAGGTGTACAGCGCTAGTAGAAACCATTTGCAAACACCTGGCGTAATTGCCCCCTATCAACATACTACCGTCTTTCAAAAAATAACAAACATGAGAAAACTGCTGCTTTTATTGCTCTTCCCTCTGCAACTGTTTGCGCAGCCCCTGCCTTTTTCTGCGTTCAAAAACTATCCCTTTACCACTGAATTATGTGCAGCCGCTACCGGTGAAAGAATTGCCTGGGCCATGGATGAGCAGGGCCGTAGAAATGTCTATGTGGCCGAAGGGCCGGCCTTTACACCGCGGATGCTTACCCATTTTCAGCAGGACGACGGACAGGAAATCAGTAGCCTTTCCATCTCGGCAGACGGCCGCTGGGTAATGTTTGTACGCGGGGGAGATCATGGTGCTAATTGGGACGATGGCTTGCCCGTTAACCCGCTTTCTGCCGTAACACCCTTAAAAGTACAGGTAGCGCTGGTACCCTTTGCGGGCGGTGATGTAAAGTTTATTGCAGAGGGAGACTACCCGGCTTTTTCCAGCAATAACAGGATTGCATTTATAAAAAGCGGTCAGGTATGGACGTTAGTTGCCGATAGCAGTGCGGCACCGGTTAATGCCTTTACCATGCGCGGCACGGCGGATGATCTTAGCTGGTCTCCCGATGGAAGCAGGCTTGCCTTTGTGTCTAACCGGGCCGGGCACGCTATCATTGGCGTTTATACAGCAGGCGATTCTTCTATACAATGGATAGCGCCCTCGTTTGCGATGGATGGTTCACCGCAATGGTCGCCAGACGGCAAGAGCCTGGTGTTTATCAGAAGACCCTCCGGCGGCGGAAAACCTGATTCTTTGCTGGCCAGAAAACACCGGCCCTGGAGCATTATGACCGCCAGCCTAAACGGCAATACCGCTACTGAATTATGGAAGGCGCCGGAAACGCTGGCAGGTTCTTTTCCTACAACGCACGGCAACGCAAACCTGCATTGGGCGGCCGGCAATAAAATTGTATTTCTTTCTTACCATGATGGCTGGCCGCACCTCTATGCAATCAACGCCAGCGGCGGTGCACCCCTGCTGTTAACGCCCGGCTCATTCATGTGTGAGCATATTAAACTCAGTGCAGACGGAAAAACCTTGCTATGCAGCGCCAATACGGGTGCAGACCCGCTTGACATAGACCGCAGGCATGTCATCAAAATAGATATTGAAAAGCCGTCAGTGCAGGCGGTCAGCAGTGGTGCCGGGTTGGAATGGACACCGGTAATGACCGGCGATGGCAAGGCCATGGCATTTATCAGCGCTACTGCGCAAAGGCCACCGTTGCCGGCCGTACTAAGCACAGCAAATATGGAGCCGGTGCTGCTGGCTGCGGATCATATTCCGGCGGCGTTTCCGCAACAGCAACTGGTGACGCCCCGCCAGGTAATCTTAACCGCCGCCGACGGCGTGAAGGTGCACGCACAATTATTCACCAGCGGCAATGGCGCAGCAAAGAAACCGGCAATCGTTTACATTCACGGCGGCCCGCCGCGGCAAATGCTGCTAGGCTGGAACTATTCTGATTATTACGCCAATGCCTATGCGTGCAACCAATACCTGGCCAGCCTTGGGTTTGTAGTATTGTCTGTTAACTATCGTTTGGGTATTGGTTATGGTTTTAACTTTCATCAGCCCGCCCACGCAGGCAGCAATGGCGCAGATGAATACCTTGATATAAAAGCGGCAGGTACCTGGCTGCAGCAGCAATCTTTTGTGAACCCTGCAAAAATTGGCGTATACGGCGGCTCTTACGGTGGCTTTTTAACGGCAATGGCATTGGCCAAAGACTCAAAGCTGTTTGCGGCGGGCGTAGATATTCATGGTGTGCATGACTGGGTAGGCAGGTCTTCCCTGCTTACGGCATTTGATAACAGTTATGAGAAAGCGCCTGATTATGCAGCGGCTGTAAAGCTGGCCTGGCAATCATCACCTGTTGCGTATATGAAGACCTGGAAATCACCGGTACTGGTGATTCATGGAGATGACGACAGAAATGTTGCCTTCTACCAAAGCATCGATCTGATCAGTCGTTTGCAGGCGCAGCATATTCCTTATGAAACAATGATGATTGTAGATGATACCCATCACTGGATGAAAAACAGCAATGCCGTAAAAGTGTATGGCGCGGTGGCAGCATATTTTCTGCGAAAGCTGCAATAAGAACAGGAGTAAGATTTTGTAGCCGTGCAGCAATCGCTCAAACGGAGCCTAGGCCATGGCTTCTTCTTCTGGTAGTATATTGAAACTTTTGCGGTGGTGTACACAAACGCCGTGCTGTTCAATGGCTTTTCTATGTACGGGCGTACCATAGCCTTTGTTGCTGTTCCATCCGTAATGGGGGTAGCGCTCATGCAATTGCACCATATAATCATCACGGTAGGTCTTTGCCAGTACGCTGGCAGCGGCAATGGATGCATAAAGACCATCGCCCTTGATAATGCAGCGGTGCGGAATTCTTTTGTATTTCTTAAACCGGTTGCCGTCTATGAGCAGGAGCTGCGGCTTTTGTTTTTTTAATTGCTCAATGGCCAGGTGCATTGCCTTAACAGAGGCCCATAATATATTCAGGCTGTCAATTTCCGGTTCATGCACAATGCCAACGGCGTAATCAACTGCCTTTTCTTCAATAACCGGCCGCAGTTCATATCTTTCTTCAGCAGTGAGTTGTTTGGAATCATTCAGCAGGGGGTGAAAAAAATCTTGTGGCAGTATAACAGCAGCGGCAAATACAGGCCCGGCATAGCAACCCCTTCCGGCTTCATCACATCCCGCTTCTACCACCCCGTCTTTGAAAGAAATTTTTAGCACGCTGACTTCTTTCGTCAAAAATAATACACTGTAAAATGTGGGGGGAAATTTTTTTCCCCAATGTTGATAGTTGGCTGGCGCAAAACAAGCCCTATACCGCGTGAAAGCAATGAAGCAAAAGATTTTAAATACTATAAACTAAACAGTATTAAATCGGATAGTAGTAGCCATTAGAAATCGGCGACCTCGAAGAATGATAGTATACCGATTGACTGCGGCAAAATTCGTCCTCTTGAGAGGTGATGTTGAAAATTGCTGTCATCGGCATCCGCTGCTTCGCTCTACCGCCGCGTAAAACAAAATAACCCGACACTATGAACTGGTTATCCCACTAACGGCTGCAGTACCTGTTGCAATTGTTTTGCAGACACAACGCCAGACTGCCGCCATTTCACCTGTCC
>DATJGC010000589.1:0-5947 GCA_035495345.1 Chitinophagaceae bacterium
GAAACTGAAAAAAGACCGCCGGCGCTTGAAGTGAAGGGTGCATTGCTATTGATCAACATCCTGCGGAACCGGGCATCGGGAGCGCTGCCTGCCCTGCTACTTGCCGCATTGATTTATAACAGATATGAGATTGAATCCATAATTTTATGCGCTTTCAAAATAACCCATTAGCATGAAATACCTGCCGCTCAATCCTGAGATCTTTGTACAAAACCGTAAGCGATTTACTGCTGCCATGGAGAAAAATGCCATTGCTATATTTAACAGCAATGATGAGTTACCAATGAACGGCGATGCATTGCATCGTTTTAAGCAAAACGCAGACCTCTACTGGCTTACCGGCATTGAGCAGGAAGATACCATGCTGATTCTTTTTCCGGATAATCCCGAGCCAAAATACCGCGAAGTGCTGGTGCTGGTAAGGCCCAATGAGCTAAAGGAAAAATGGGATGGCAGGCGCCACCGTGCCAACGAGGCAAAAGCCATCAGCGGTGTAGCCACCGTGGTATGGCTGGATGTATTAGACGGCCTTTTGCAGCCATGGATACACCTGGCAGACAGCATCTACCTCAATACCAATGAAAATGACCGCAAGGCCAACCTGGTGCCGGTGCGTGATTACCGTTTTGCCGCTGAAGTTCGCCAGCGCTATCCACTGCACCGCTACCTCAGAAGCGCCCGCATAATGAAGGAACTCCGCGCCGTTAAAACGCCGCTTGAAATTGAAGTACTGCAACAGGCCATTGATATAACAGATAAAACTTTTCGCAGGCTGCTGCAGTTTATCCGGCCGGGCGTAATGGAGTATGAAATTGAAGCAGAAATTTTTCATTCCTTTTTATCTCAGCGTGCCACCGGTGCGGCCTACGGCTCTATACTGGCCAGTGGCGACAGGGCCCGAACGCTCCATTATGTTAGCAACAACCAGGAGTGCAAAGACGGCGAGCTGATACTGATGGATTTTGGCGCTGAATACGGCGGATACAACGCAGATCTTACGCGCACGGTTCCGGTGAACGGCAAATTTACCCGGCGCCAGAAAATTGTGTACAATGCCTGCCTGGATATACACAACTACGCTAAAAGCCTGCTGAAACCGGGCATCAGTATCCTGGATTACCATGATAAAGTGGGCGAACATGCCACACAGGTGTTTATTACCATTGGCCTGCTAACAAAAACAGAGGTGAAAAACGAAGACCCGGATAACCGCGCTTACCGCAAGTTTCTTTACCATGGCATCTCTCACCACCTGGGTATTGATGTGCATGATCTGGGCACACGTACTGAACCATTAAAGGCCGGTATGGTGCTCACCGTAGAACCGGGCATTTATATTGAAGAAGAAAAAATGGGCGTTCGCATAGAAAATAATGTGTGGCTTACCCGCAATGGCAATAAAGATCTCATGCACAATATTCCTATTACCGCAGACGATATAGAACGGCTGATGAAAAAATAATAGCAGGCTGGCAAAGCGCCCTATTAACTGCACCAATACTACCCTTTAATTATGAAAAAAATCCCGAATATTTTTACTCTATTAAACCTGATCTTTGGTTGTTGCGCCATTGTGTTTGCGTTGCAGACAGAGTCGATTATCATACAGCAGGCAGACGATTCTTCCACCAGCTTCAGCGTTCCTGAGCGTTTATACTTTGCCGCCATTTGTATTGCAATTGCGGCAATCATAGATTTTCTCGATGGCTTCCTGGCGCGCTTATTAAATGCCACGGGCGATATGGGCAAACAACTGGATTCTCTCAGTGATATTGTCAGTTTTGGGGTAGCCCCGGCCGTTATATTGTTCCAGTTTCTACGACTCTCCTATATGCGCCAGGAAAATGGTATTGAAATAAATATCGCCTGGTTGCTGCCGGCCTTTCTCTTTGCCTGCGCCGGCGCTTACCGCCTGGCCAGGTTCAATATTGATACCACCCAGACCTATGGCTTTAAAGGCGTGCCCATACCCGCTGCCGGACTGGTAGTGGCGTCGCTTCCGCTGATTGCTTTTTACAATTATTATGGTGGTGCAGTAAACGCACTTATTTTCAACAAGTGGTTCCTGTATGCGCTGATTGCATTGCTGAGCTGGCTGATGATCAGTACGCTGCCCATTATGGGCCTGAAGTTTAAAGATTATTCCTTTCAAAATAATAAGCCCAAACTCCTCTTGCTGGTAGTTACCATCATTGCCGCCGTGTTATTAAAATGGATGGCGGTACCGCTGGTCTTCATCGCCTACATTATCATATCTTTGGCGCTCAAAAATAAAACCACATGATGTATACGGTACAGGTAAAAGTAATGCCATTGAAAGAGTTGCTTGACCCCCAGGGAAAAGCCGTAATGGGCGGTCTCAACAATCTTGGAATCACTGCTGTACAGGATGTGCGCATCGGAAAAAATATTACCCTCCAGGTAGAAGCCGCCACGCCGGATGCAGCCAGGCAACTGGCAGAAGATGCTGCAAAGAAATTACTGGCCAACCCCGTGATGGAATATTTTGAGGTAGAAGTAAATTAACAACAACGTTCACCTGCCAGCAATGGCAATTGATATTGTTTTGGGGCGAGAAGAACCCTGAATGGCCTGCATGGAATTGTACTGACTTACCCCATCCATCAAACGCACTGTTTCAATGCTCTATATCGTTCCAACACCCATCGGTAACCTGCAGGATATTACCTTGCGTGCGCTGGACGTTTTAAAAAAAGTAGACCTGATACTGGCCGAGGATACCCGCACTTCCTCCAAATTACTCAACCACTTCCAGGTGCAGAAACCGGTATCTCCCTATCACCAGCACAATGAACACAAAATTGTGCAACACCTGGTGCAGCAGCTATTAGAAGGCAAAACCATGGCAGTGATTACAGATGCCGGCACACCGGGCATCTCAGACCCTGCCTACCTGCTAACGCGTGAATGCATAAAGGCAGGCATTAAAGTAGAATGCCTGCCCGGTGCCACCGCCTTTGTACCCGCATTGGTAAACAGCGGCATTCCCGCTTCCCGTTTTTGTTTTGAAGGATTTCTTCCGCTTAAAAAAGGCCGGCAGACCCTGCTAAAAAAGCTGGCTACAGAAGAAAGAACCATGCTGTTTTATGAATCTCCGGTACGGCTGCTTAAAACCCTCGCTGATTTCATCCAGTATTTTGGGGCAGACAGACCTTGCAGTGTAAGTCGTGAGCTTACAAAAATGTTTGAAGAAAACGCCCGCGGTACACTGCAGGAAGTGCATGATCATTTTGCGCAGAAGGATGTGAAAGGCGAAATAGTTATTGTGGTGCAGGGAGTAGACTGATACTTTGTAGACTTTTTTGCATTCCCAGGCAACGCATGCGTTGCAAAACAGCTCCATTACAGGGAGCGGCTTACTGGCATGATCTTTTAATACTTACCTGCAACCCCCGTTACAACATGACCAGAAAATTTTGGCTGATAGTATGGCTACTGCTGCCCATGGCCACCCTGTACGGTGTGCAGGCGCAGCCCCGCAAAGTGCCTGCAGAGGTTGCAGACGCCTTTAAGGCCAAGTATCCCAATACCAGCAATGCAGACTGGAAAGAAAGGCAAAATGTTTTCCAGGTAAATTATGAAATGGATGATGTTAGGTATGCATCAAGGTTTACCAGTAAAGGAGAATGGATAGAAACTGAGAAGGAACTGGAAGAAGATCAATTGCCGGCGGAGGTAAAAGATGGTTACAGCAAAAGCAAATTCACAGATTGGGAGCTAAAGCGCATCAGCTGGGTACAGAGCAAGGCCAGTGGCGTACAATACCGGCTCTTTGTAAGAAAAAACGGACTCGAAAAAAAATACCTGTATTTTGATAAGACCGGCCGTTTTATCCGCGATGCGGCCAGTATATAAATCTTTAATTGATAACCTGAGCAGTTATAACCAGCCCTGTTCCCCTTAGCGGAACGGGGCTTTTACATGGCCGGGAGAGGCAAAGTTTATTTTCATTTTAACGGCCTGAATGCTTTATTTGCATCAATTTTACAGGTTAAACATAGTTGTACAATGAGTAGATTGTTCTTATTTCCGACCCTTTGTTTGTTCATCATTACTACGGCCGCAGCACAGCCAAGCCGGTGGCAGCAGCACGTTAAATACAGTATGGATGTAACCATGGATGTAGCCAGTAATAAATTCACCGGTAAACAAAAATTACTCTACACCAATAACTCACCTGACACCCTCACAAGGTTGTTCTACCATCTTTACTGGAATGCCTTTCAGCCCAACAGCATGATGGATAACCGCAGCAGGGTGCTTGGTCAGCAACTCGTAAACGGCCGCCCAGACTGGGATGGCCGCGTGCGTGATCGTATTCTTCACCTGCAGCCAGATGAAATTGGTTACCAGCAGGTGAAATGGATAAAGATGAATGGCGTGGCACAAACCATGAAGCAGCATGAAACTATTTTGGAAGTGGTATTAACCTCGCCCGTTTTACCAAAAGCCACCGTAACGCTCGACCTTGAATTTGCTGCGCAGGTGCCGGTGCAAATACGCAGAAGCGGCCGAGACAATGCAGAGGGTGTACGCTACAGCATGAGCCAGTGGTATCCCAAACTCTGCGAGTATGATTATGAAGGCTGGCACCCCACACCTTATGTGGCGCGTGAATTTTATGGCGTCTGGGGAGATTATGATGTAAATATTACGATTGATAAAAAATACCTGCTGGCGGCTACGGGCTACCTGCAGAACGCCAACCAGGTGGGCTTTGGCTATGAAACCCCCGGTACCAAAGTGCCGCCCAGCACAGGCAAGACAATTACCTGGAAATTTACCGCACCCAATGTGCATGATTTTGTTTGGGCAGCAGACCCTGATTATATCCATATCAGCAAACCGGTAAGAGACGGAATGGTCTTGCATGCATTCTATAAGATTTCTCCGGAAGCTCTAACAAAACAGTTTGAAGCCTTCTCTGCCAAACAACAGCAACAATACGGCAATAACGCAAAAAACTTTATAGACAATTACCGCGAAGAATGGGAAACCGTGCTGGAAAATGCAGCCAAGGTGCTGCCTTTTATGGATAAGACTTTTGGCAAATACCCCTACAAACAATACTCTTTTATACAGGGTGGTGATGGTGGTATGGAATACCCAATGGCCACGCTGCTGAAAGGCGCCGGCACCGGCGTGGTATTTCATGAGTGGATGCACAGCTGGTACCAGATGATGATGGGCACCAATGAAAGTGAATATGCATGGATGGATGAAGGTTTTACTTCTTACGCGGAAGACCTGGTAACGCGTAATTTCTACGGTAAATCAACTGCCGAAGGTTATCGCGAAGCATTGCAACGCAACCCATCAGATAAAAATCTTGCACAGGCGCTTACTTTTATTCCGGAAGACCATGGAGATTCTTACAATGCCTACTTCAGCCTTGTAAAAAGTGGATTGGAAGAGCCGCTGACCACGCACGCAGATCACTTTAATACCAACTATGCATATTCCAATGCAGCGTATGCAAAGGGGGCTGTGTTTATGGAACAGCTGGGTTACATTGTAGGTGCAGACATGCGTAATACCATTCTGCTGGATTACTACCACCAGTGGCGCTTTAAACATCCTAATGTAAACGATCTTATACAGGTGGGGGAAAAAGCCAGTGGTATAAAGCTCGACTGGTACCGGGAGTATTTTGTGCAAACCACCAAGACAATAGATTATGGCATTGACAGCCTGTGGGAAGAAGGCGGCATAACAAAAATACGCATGGTGAACAAAGGAAAAATGCCCATGCCCATTGACCTTGAACTAACGTTTAAAGACGGCAGCAAGGAAATGCATTATGTGCCAATGAACCTGATGTTTGGCAGCAAGGCTCCGGAAGGCGCGCAGCAACGGAAGGTATACAATGAATGGAACTGGACAAACCCAAGCTATGTGATAGAAACCAGCCGGAAATTGACGGATA
>DATJGC010000590.1:0-8704 GCA_035495345.1 Chitinophagaceae bacterium
TTAATAAAGAAAGTAACCGAGAACCTGGATGATTATGAACCCACTGCTGCCGGCAGATTGATAGAGGATTTTGTAGACGCGCAGCTCAGTAACTGGTATGTACGGCTTTGCCGCCGCCGCTTCTGGAAAGGCGAGTATGAGCAGGATAAAATTGCGGCTTACCAGACTTTGTATGAATGCCTTGAAACCATTCTGCAACTGATGGCTCCGGTATCGCCGTTTTTCAGCGATGCCATTTTTCAGCAACTGAACCTGGTAACCGGCAGGTTTTCGGTGGCCTCGGTACACCACACAGATTTCCCGGTGGCCAATGAAGCCGTGATTGATCCATTGCTGGAAGAGCGGATGCAACTGGCGCAGGATGCCTCCTCACTGGTACTATCGCTCAGAAAAAAGATTAATATAAAAGTGCGGCAGCCGCTGCAAAAAATACTGGTACCCGTAACCGGCCCGGAAATGAAGGCCCAGTTCCAGAAGATTGAAGACCTGATAAAGTCTGAGGTAAATGTGAAAGAGATCAACTACCTGGAGGCGGAGGAAGCGGGCTTCATCAGCAAGAAAATAAAACCCAATTATGTTGCGCTGGGCAAGCGCCTGGGGCCAAAGATGAAGGCGGTGGCCACGGCATTGGCATCGTTTACCCAGGCAGACATCAGCAAATTAGAAAAAGAAGGTTCTTATTCATTGCTGATTGAAAACGAACCCGTAATATTACAGGTTACGGATACAGATATCACCAGTGAAGATATTCCCGGGTGGATGGTAGCCAACAAAGGCAGTCTAACTGTGGCACTGGATGTAACTGTAACACCCGAGCTGGTAGAAGAGGGCAACGCCAGGGAAATTGTAAATCGCATTCAAAAAATACGCAAAGACAACGGTTACGAATTGACCGACAGGATACTGGTTCAATTAACCCAGCCTAAAGAGCTGGCTGCATCTGTCAATAAGTATAATACCTATATTTGCGCCGAAATTCTGGCAGATAAACTGGAATTTGTGCCTGAAATCAGCAATGGCACCGAAATTGAAGTGAACGACATTCCGCTGAAAGTGTTTGTCACAAAAAAAGTATAACAAGTATGGCAGTTAAGAAGAAAGCAGCCAAACCGGCAAAAAAAGCCCCTGCTAAACCTGCCCCGCACAAAGCGGGTAAGCCGTCGCCGGCAAAAAAGCCTGTGGCAAAAAAACCAGCGCCCAAACCCGCACCCGCACCAGTACCTAAAAAAGCTGTAAAGCCCGTCGCCAAGCCAGTGCCTGTTAAGGCCGCGCCTGCGCCGAAGCCAGCAACGAAGCCTGTGACCGCAAAAAAATCAGTTCCGCCACCATCGGCAAAATCAGTTATAAAGCCGAAAGCAGATAGTACGCCTGTAAAGAAAGCAGAACCTAAAAAGCCTGAGCCTGCCGCAGCAGTGCCGCAGAAGCCTTATGTTCCGCCAAAACCAAGTTTTAAACCGGTTACCAATACCCCGCCACCTGTTCCAAAAAAACAAGCCGTGGTAGAAAAGCCGGCCAAAGTAGTAATGCCTGAAATAAAAACTAAAACAGTTCGCAAATACCAACCAGATTTTACGAAATCCGTATTAGATCAACCTTCAGAACAAATATCCGGACCAACCATGAGATACAGCGACGCAGAATTGACAGAATTCAGGGAAATCATCACCAAGAAGTTAGACGCAGCAAAGAAAGAACTGGCCTATCTCCAGGGACTTATCACCCGTAAAGATGAAATGGGTGGCGACAATGATGACGGTCGCTACATGACCATGGAAGACGGTGGTATGAGTATGGAGCGTGAGCAGTTAAGCCAGATGGCCAGCCGCCAGATATCATTTATTGATCACCTGGAAAAGGCCATGATGCGCATAGAAAACAAAACCTATGGCATCTGCCGCGTTACCGGTAAGCTGATAGATAAGGCACGCCTCCGCGCGGTGCCCCACGCTACCCTTAGCATTGAGGCAAAACAGATGATGAACAAATAATTGCTACCTGCATATAAAAAGCCGGTGTGAAAACACCGGCTTTTTTTGTTTATCAAAGCTTTTATGCAAGGTTAACCCTTTGTTGGAATAATAAACAGGGGGATGGAACTGCTGTGCAACACTTTCTCCGCCACGCTGCCCATTAATATCTTGTCGAGCCCGCGCCTGCTGTGTGAACCCATCACAATAATAGCCGCGCCCATTTCCACCGCCGCCTTAACAATGGTTTCGGCCACGCTTCCTTCCAGCACCATGGTTTCAATAGTATCATCTTGCAGGTGCTGCTTAGATTTTTGCAGGAAGTCTTCTGCACCGCTGCGTACATCTTCTGTCACATCCGGCGGCAGGGTTTCGGGCCCAATGAAATTGCTGTTAAAGCCCATGATGGGCGAGTATTCATAGGCCGCATAATAAGCAGGGTCTGCCATTACATGCAGCAGTACCACCTGCGCACGCATGTCTTTAGCAAGTGCATGGCCGGTTTCTGCCACTGTTTGTGCACTCGGGTTATAGTCCAGCGCAATGAGTATCTTTTTCATATTGTTGATGTATAATTATTGCTGTGTGGCTGTAAGCGCCAGCCATTCAAACCCTCAGCCATCATGCCTTAACAAAGACCAGGCTTTATTTCCAGAGACCGGCCGGCGGTTCTTTATCCAGCAAATGAATATAATAAAAACTAGCGGCTTCTGTTCTGCTATGAATGCCTTTTGCCGCTGCCACCCCGTGTCGCTCCCCGGGATAGACCATTAGCTCAAAATGTTTTTTCTGGTCTTCCAGCAGGTTTATGAACTGCAGGGTATTCTGCATGTGCACATTATCATCTGAAGAACCATGGGTGATGCGCAACAGGCCTTTGTACTGACCGCCATAGGTTAATACCGAGGTGTTTTTGTAGCCTTCAGGGTTCTCTGCCGGTGTATCCATAAACCTTTCCGTATAATGAGAATCATAGAGCTGCCAGTCTGTAACAGATGAATTGGCAATGCCATAATCAAATACCGCTGCACCGTAGGTAAGCGCCATACAGGTCATATATCCACCAAAGCTGCCGCCGGTAATGCACAGTTTATTTGCGGCTACCCATGGCTGTTGTTTCAGCCATCGGCCGCAGGCCATATAGTCTTCAATTTCATATTTGCCCAGTTGCCGGTGTATATAGTTCATCCCCTTCTTTCCAAAATGGCCACTGCTGCGGTTGTCGAACGCCACCTGCACCAGGCCCTCCTGCGCCCACCAGATATCGGCGGCCTGCAGTCGCCACTGATCATACACGGTGCCTGCGTTGGGGCCACCATAGATACTCACCAGCACCGGGTATTTTTTTGCGGGGTCAAAATTGATGGGGTAGGTGATCAGCACAGGCAGGTTAAAAAGCCCGTCTGCAGAGGGTACGGTTACCAATTCTTTTTTTGGAAGTGCATAGTCGTTAAAAGCAGCTCCCTTCATGCTGGCGGTTTCGCGAATGATCTTACCCTTTGTATCCATTAATACCGTTGTACCCGGCGTATTCATGTTTGAATAGGTGGTGAGAAAGTATTGTCCGTTGGGAGAAAAATTCATTCCTGTAAATGAATAGTTACCAGTAGATAGGCGCTGCAGTTTTTTTCCATCAAAGGAAGCGCTGTAAAGATCCCAGCGCGCGCTGTTCTCACGGCGGGCGGAAAAGTAGATGCGCTGCTGCTGTTCATCTACCCTGAAAATATCGCCGCAGGTATAATCGCCACTGGTGATATTGCTGATCAATTTGCCTGTCATATCATACAGGTAAAAATGCATCCAGCCGGTTTTATCACTGCGGAGAATAAAACCTTTGCCGCTGGGCAGAAAAAGAATGCGTTCACTCTCATCCAGATCTATCCAGGTATTTTGTTTCTCTTCATAGACGCTGGTTTTGCTGCCGGTGTTTGGGTTTACGGCGTAGATGATCAGCTGGTCCTGTCCGCGGTTCATCCATTGTACCCATAGTTGTCCGTTGGGCGCCCAATAGGGTTGGCCAAAGTATTGATCGGCGGCCGGGTCAATATCCGTCCAGACAGTAGCAGGATGATCTACCGCTGTAATGCCAATTTTTACTTCCGGGTTTTTATCGCCAGCCTTTGGATAGCGCTGGTTCTCCAGGAAGCCGTGCTGCCCATCTGCCCAGTAAATGGGGAACACCGGTACACTGGCTTCATCAAAACGCATGAATGATATAAACCGGCTATCGTTGCTCCACCAAAAGGCTTTGTACTTACTGGCCCTGCCAAGAATTTCTTCATAATATACCCAGGAAGCATAGCCATTCAGCACTGTTTCACTGCCATCACTGGTGAGTTGTGTTTCTTTCTTGCTGGCCAGTTCTGTAACATAGAGATTATGATCCTTCTTGCTATAGGCAGCCCATTTTTTGTTGGGAGAAAGGGTAAGGTTAACAGCGTCTTTGATAGCAGTAGCGGGTATTGCCTGCTCTTCGGGTGCGGTATAGGCAGTGGCAGTGCCGGTCAACGCCTGTATGGTAAAAGTCTTTACCTGCCCGTCTGCGGGATCTTTTCTTGTTTCTGTGTAATGGGTATTGTCTGTCCAACCGCCAATGGCCGGCAATGGCTGTACAATATCTGTAGCCACTCCTTTAAATGCCTGTTCAAGGCTAATGGCTTTTTTTTGCGCGTGCAGTAATGAAAACGTACACACTGTAATGTGCAGCAGGAAAATTTTTCTCATGAATGTAAAATTTGCGGACGCCGAAAGTACGAAGGTTTCGCCAGCCATTGATTGAAGCTCCAGCAGCAACCATACAGCTGTTAAAATGAGGCCATGCGCGCAATTTGCGCAACGCAGCCGTGAATTTAGCCGTAATTTTACCGCTTAATACCTATTGAACAATGGAAGAAGGAAAACGTCAAAAACAGGTAGCAGGCTTATTACATGAATACATGACCGATATTTTTCAGCGGCTTGGCCTTAACATGCTGCATGGTGGCATGGTATCCGTATCTTCTGTAAAAGTGACGCCGGATTTGCTGGAAGCAAGGATCTACCTAAGCTTTTTCCAGGTAAACGATGTGGAAGCAGCCATGAAGAAAATAGATGATAAGGCCTGGGAGATAAAAAAAGAACTGGTTACCCGCGTAAAACACCAGTTGCGCCGCATTCCGGAGCTTCGCTATTTTACAGATGATACGCTAGACAATGTCTTTAAAATGGAAGAGCTGTTTAAAAAGATCAAGGAAGAAAAAAAGGGCGAATAATTTTTCTTCCACCGGCCATTAGCCGCACGCATCACCCGCATACATACTAAGCAACGCAACGTGAACTTTTTATTTGCCTGGCGCTACTTCAATGCAAAAAAATCTACCAATGCTATTAATATCATAGCGTGGGTAAGCGTGGTGGCCATGGGTACCGGCAGTGCCGCGCTGATCATCTTGTTGAGTGTTTTCAATGGTTTTGAAGACCTGGTAAAATCATTGTATGCAGACTTCTACACAGACTTACGCGTAATACCAGCCGCAGGCAAAACAATGCAGTTTACCCCAAAACAGCAGGCGCAGGTGGCGCACTGGCCAGGCGTAGCGGCCATGACCATGACAGTGGAAGAAAAGGCCTTGCTGCAAAATGGTGATTATCCCGCATTGGTGCAGGTGAAAGGCGTAGACAGCAATTACCAGAAGGTGGCCAATGTGGCCGGCAGAATGGTACGTGGCAAATTTTTACTGGGCACGGCAGACAAGCCTGCCGTGGTGCTTGGCATAGGTGTAGAAAATTCATTGGGTACCGAATCCGATCGCGCATTGCTGCCGTTTACGGTATACCTGCCGCGCAAGGGCGTTACCAATATCGAGTATGCAGACCCGTTACAATCACTCAGCAGTGATAATATTGCCGGTGCGGGTTCATTTGCCATACAACAAGACTTCGACAATAACTATGCTATTACCAATATTGGTTTTGTAAAACGGATGATTGGATTGCAGCCTGACGAATACGGTGCTGCAGAAATTGCCGTGGCTGATAAGGAGCAGGTAGAAAGCATCAAAACCCAATTACAGCAAAGCCTGGGCAAAAACTACCTGGTGCAAACGATGTATGAACAGAACCGCAGCCTTTACAGCACAATGCGCAATGAAAAATGGTTCATTTTTGTACTGCTCTCCTTTATTTTGGTGGTGGCCGCCTTTACCATGATTGGCGCATTAACCATGCTGGTGCTGGAAAAACAAAAAGACATACAGATCATAAAGGCCATGGGTGGCAGCAGCGCGCTGGTACAAAAGATTTTTTTAAGCGAAGGCTTGTTGCTGGCCGTTATTGGCGGTGCCGGCGGTGTATTGCTGGCCTTCCTGATAGGATGGCTTCAGGTAAAGTTTAAGATGATAAAGCTGGAGGGAAGTACCTTCCTGATTGATTATTACCCCGTAAAATTTCTGCCCGCTGATGTGCTGATGGTATTTCTTACGGTGGTTATTATTGCGCTGATAGCCTCCTGGTTCCCCTCGCGCAAAGCAGCCATGCAGCCCATTGCCTTAAAGACATAGCCTGTTGCAGGCTGGGTTATTGCATTCTTCAAGAACCCTTTTGGCCTGAAGATCTACTCCGTAAAAACTGATGTGAAGTAATTTAGTAGTCGCCCAGCGTTTCAGGCAGTTGTGCCAGCGCCTTTGCCAGTTGTTCATCATTGGGGGCTACACCATGCCATTCATGGTGGCCTTCCATAAAGTCTACCCCACTGCCCATCACTGTTTTCATGAGTATCACAATGGGTTTACCCTTGCCAACAAAGGTCTTGGCTTTCTCAAGGGTTTCCAGCACCTTGTCTATGTCATTGCCCTGTTCAAGGTGAATGACTTCCCAGCCAAAGGCAGCAAATTTTATATCCAGGTTGCCGAGGTTCATAACATTGGCAGTGGTGCCATCAATCTGCTGGCCGTTCCAGTCTACTGTAGAAATAAGATTGTCCACCTTATGGTGTGCGGCAAACATGATGGCTTCCCAGTTTTGACCTTCATCCAGCTCACCATCTCCATGCAGGGAGAAGACCACCGTCTTTTCTTTGTTGAGTTTTTTTGTGAGGGCGGCGCCAATGGCAACGCTCATGCCCTGGCCAAGGGAGCCGGAAGCCACGCGTATGCCAGGCAGGTGTTCATGGGTAGCAGGATGCCCCTGCAGGCGACTGTTCAGCTTTCTGAATGTAGCCAGTTCTTTTATGTCAAAATAGCCTGAGCGGGCAAGGGTAGCGTAAAAAACAGGAGAAATATGGCCGTTGGAGAGAAAGAATACATCTTCATTGGTAGCATTCATATTGAACTGCGGGTTGTGTTTTAACACCTTAAAATATAAGGCGGTAAAATAGTCGGCACAACCAAGGGAACCACCGGGGTGGCCACTTGCCGCGCCATGCACCATGCGTACAATATCTCTGCGTATCTGTGTTGCAATGTCTTTCAGCTCAGCCATAAATATTTTTTTCTTACCTGCGGGCAAAGCTAAATGAATTTTAAAAGAAAAGGGAAATTGGCCTAAACTTTTCTATAGGGGGGCAGCAGCGGAGGGGCAAAGAGCCAGGGCCGGAATAGGGTATTTGCAAAAGATGCGGTATCTTGCGAGCCGGTATAAGGTTACGGGTGGTAGCAGCAAACGGAGCGAACTACATTTAGTACAACCAATCCTTTTTAATGTTTGATATTTTACTAAGCATATCGATAGCCTTTACCATCACTTACCTGTCTATACCAGTCATCATTTTTGTTGCCAACAGCAAAAAATTATATGATGTACCGGATGCACGTAAAATTCATGATGTGCCTATTCCTTCGCTCGGCGGATTGGGGATTTTTGCCGGCTTTGTAATGGCCTCCCTTACTATCATCAACTTTAGTGAAGGCGTAGATTTCCAATATTACTTTGCGGCTTTCTTTGTCATTTTCTTTCTTGGTCTTAAAGATGATATTCTTGATATCACCCCCATTAAAAAATTTATTGGCCAGGTGGGTGCCGCCTTCCTGATCATTTACAAGGGTAATATCCAGATCCAAAGCATGCATGGCTTCCTGGGTATTGATCAGTTGCCGCCGCCCTTCAGTCTTATCTTCACCTATCTTACCGTTATTGTTATCATTAACTCATTTAACCTGATAGACGGTGTAGACGGGCTTGCAGGTAGCCTGGCTTTAATGGCCGTTACCATTTTTGGTATTTATTTTTATAAGGTTGGCATGATGCCTTATTCCATATTAGCGTTTGCAACCGCGGGCAGCCTCATTGCATTCCTGATTTTTAATTTTCAACCCGCCAAGGTTTTTATGGGCGATACGGGCTCACTGCTACTCGGGCTCATTAATGCGATACTGGTAATTAAATTTATCAACGTGGCCAATATGCCCAATGTTCCGGTGCCGGTATTGTCAGCACCTGCGGTGGGTTTTGCCATACTGATGATTCCATTGCTGGATACGCTGCGGGTTTTTGGCATCCGCATTGGCCACCGGCGTTCGCCTTTTAGCCCAGACCGTAACCATATTCATCACCTGTTGCTAGACAGGGGGCTTTCTCACCGCACCATCACCATTGCACTGGTGGGAGCTAACCTCATTTTGATCATTGCCGTATACATGCTTCGCGGACTAGATTGCACTGCGCTCATACTGGGCATTTTTGCCATCTTTTTTGCAGCCATTGGTATGTTGTATTACAGCAGGAGAAAAAGACGCCTGTTTGTTGCCAAATCTGTGAGTAAC
>DATJGC010000591.1:0-4051 GCA_035495345.1 Chitinophagaceae bacterium
CCAGACAATGCCTGGAGCGATGCCAAACAACAGGTAACACCCGAGAAGCTGGCAGAAATGCTGGATACCATTGTATGGAGAAAGGAAGATGTTAACTCAGAAGCCTACCATGCCGCACTGGAAAAATTACGCCAGCAGATCAACCACCTGGATGATGAGATGATGCAGATTCTTGGACAGCGCATGAAAATTGCCGACCAGATTGGTAAATACAAGAAAGAAAACAATATCACCATTCTTCAAACCAACCGCTGGAATGAAATTCTGGAAAGAGCTTTCAACCGCGGTGAAAAGCTGGGCCTTGGCAAAGAATTCATCACCAAATACCTTGATGCCGTACATATGGAAAGCATTAACCACCAGAACAAGGTGATGAACAGCTAAGCAGCGGCGCATCGTTTTATTGTATTAAGCAACAGCAGCAGGAGAGAACGCACCGGCCTGCGTGACAGTTGCATCGCGCAGCTATATAAACATGGCATTAGACAAACAGATATAAGCAGCAGGAATGGCATTGACAAAAACGCCTGAAAAAAAAGCAGGCAAACAATCATTTAAGTTTTCAACCGCCAGCGTAGACTATTACCTGGCAGATGGTATGGGCCGCTTAAAAGACATCGCCCCGCCATCTTCTACCGTTATCATTACCGATCAGCATGTATTTGATGCGCAGCAGAAACGTTTCAAAGGCTGGAAAACAATTGTATTGCCGCCCGGCGAGCAACACAAGAACCAGTCAACGGTTGATAAACTGATCCTGCAACTGATTGATATGGGGGCCGACCGTACCAGCACGCTGGTCGGCGTAGGTGGTGGTGTTATTACTGATATTACGGGTTATGTTGCTTCTGTTTATATGCGCGGTATCCGTTTTGGATTTTTACCCACCAGCCTGCTGGCCATGGTAGACGCCAGCATTGGCGGCAAAAACGGTATTGATGTAGGCGTCTATAAAAATATGGTTGGCATCATTCGCCAGCCGGCGTTTATTCTGCATGATATGTCGCTTGTACAATCACTGCCCGAAGCAGAATGGCAAAACGGCTTTGCAGAAATTATAAAACATGCCTGTATTAAAGATGCAGCCATGTTTGAAGAACTGGAGAAAAACTCCCTGCCATTGTACCGGAGTAAGAAAACATTGTTGTCCTCACTGGTGCAACGCAATGCCATTCTTAAAACAAAAGTGGTACAAAAAGATGAGTTTGAAAAAGCAGACCGCAAGCTGCTGAATTTTGGACATACCCTGGGCCACGCCATAGAAAATATGTATGCCTTTTCTCATGGGCAGGCGGTTTCCATTGGCATGACCTATGCCTGCCATATTTCTGAACAGCGCGCTGGTTTTAAGCAAACGGAGCGCGTAGTGGCATTACTGCGCAAATACGGCCTGCCAACCTATACTGAATTTGACAGGGCAAAGGCATTTGAAATACTGCAAAAAGATAAAAAGAAGGTAAGCACGCATATGAGTTATGTGTTGCTGCAGAAAATTGGCAAAGGCGTGCTGGATGCTATACCGTTAAAAGAACTGGAACAAATTATTAAGAAACTCTAACAATTGCAGCAAGCATGATTGTAACCATACAACCATCTGTTTTATCCGGCAACCTGCAGGCAGCAGCCTCCAAAAGCTCTATGCAGCGCGCCTGTGCAGCAGCCTTACTGAGAAAAGGGAGAACGGTGATTCATAATCCTGGTCATTCTAATGACGACAAAGCAGCCATAGACATTATACAAAAACTGGGTGCCAGCACTCAATTAGCAGCAGATGAACTTATCATCGATAGCCAGGGCGTGCAGCCCGTTAGCAATGAAATCAATTGCGGCGAAAGCGGCCTGAGCATACGCATGTTTACCCCATTGGTGGCGCTCAGTGAAAAACAAATTACCATCAACGGCGGAGGCAGTCTCTCTACCCGGCCAATGAATTTTTTTGATGAAGTATTGCCAAAGCTGGGCGTACGCATCCAGTCGAGAGAGGGGAAATTACCGCTGCAGGTGCAGGGCCCTGTGCGACCGGCAGATATTACGGTAGATGGATCGCTCAGCTCACAGTTTCTTACGGGCCTGCTGATGGCCTACGCAGCAGCCGGTGCAAACGGGGTATCCATTACCGTTAGTAACCTCAAGAGCCGGCCATATATAGACCTCACCCTGCACGTAATGAAACAGTTTGGCTTAGCCCTGCCGGAAAATAAAGACTACGCTTCTTTTTCTTTTAAGGGCAATACTGCCAGTACTACCGGCAGCCAGCCATTGCACTATACAGTAGAAGGAGATTGGAGCGGGGCTGCCTTTTTGTTGGTGGCAGGTGCCATTGCCGGCAATATCGTTGTAAAAGGACTGGATGTATATTCTACCCAGGCAGATAAAGCCGTGTTGCAGGCACTGATGGATTGTGGTGCGGGAATTTCTATTGAACCTGCGCAGATTTCTTTACGGCCCTTGCCATTGCGGGCGTTTCACTTTAATGCCACGGATTGTCCGGATCTTTTTCCACCGCTTGTAGCATTGGCCGCCTGTTGCAAAGGCACCAGTTCTATTGAAGGAGCCAGCCGGCTCACGCACAAAGAAAGCAACCGCGCGCTTACCCTGCAGGAAGAATTTGGCAAAATGGGTATCGAAATAACATTGCAGGATGACCTGATGCTGATAAAAGGCGGCACCGGCATTAAAGCTGCGCATGTTCATTCAAGGCATGATCATCGTATTGCCATGGCCTGCGCCGTGGCGGCGTTAAAAGCAGATGGCCCTATTAGCATTGAAGAGGCAGATGCCATCAACAAATCTTATCCAGATTTTTACCGGCACCTGCAGCAATTGGGTGCCAGCATAGATAATTTGTAATGCAACCATGCAGCTATAGCACCAGAATTCAAACGCCCAATACAATATGACAGCAGGAGACAATATACTCTCATCATGGAGGGCCAATGCACCGCACTGGATTGCCACTATAGACAATGCAGAATTGGAAAGCCGCGTACTGGTAACCAATAACGCCATTGTTGCTGCCATTAACAGTTATCCGCTGCACACCATACTGGATATTGGCTGCGGAGAAGGATGGCTTACGCGCACCCTGCGCCAACAAGGCAAGGATGCCTGGGGGGTGGATGCTATTGACGCGCTGGTAGAAAATGCCATTGCTAAAGACGGTCCATTTTACAAACAGGCCAGTTATAAAGCGCTGGCGACAGGCCAACAGGTAATGCCGGCGCCTGCAGATGCCGCAGTGATCAATTTTGCATTGATTGATAAAGAGGATACCGAAGCGCTGCTGCACGCCATTCCGCAATACCTTGTACCAGGGGGCCTATTGTTTATCCAGACCTTGCATCCACTCAGCATTGCCATGAGCGGCGAATACTGCAGTGGCTGGAAGGAGGGCAGCTGGAATGGCATGAAAAGAAATTTTGAACAACCTTATCAATGGTACTTTCGTACTTTAGAAGATTGGTGGCAGCTCTTTGCAAATGATTATACACTGCTGGCCCTGCGTGAACCGGTACACCCGGAAACAAAGAAACCGCTGTCTGTCATTTTTATTTTACAAACTAAATAAGCAACCCGTTGCTGAAGGCCCTCTTTTTATGAATGCATTTGGAAGAAATTTACGCGTACATATATTTGGTGAATCTCATGGCGCCTCTGCGGGCGTAAATATAGATGGATGCCCGGCAGGGCTTCCCCTGTCTGCAGAAGATTTTATTGAAGACATTGAGAGAAGAAATGGCGGACTGCAGAAGGGTACCACACCGCGTAAAGAAGATGATATTCCAATTTTCAAAAGCGGTCTCTTTAATGGTAAAACCACCGGCGCACCCATTACCATTCTTTTTGAAAACAACAACACGCGCAGCGGGGATTATGAAAAGCAGCGCGCCGTGCCGCGGCCAGGGCATGCAGATTTTGTGGCGCACGCAAAATTTGGCGGTTATGAAGATTATCGCGGCGGCGGGCATTTCAGCGGTCGGTTGACCGTTTGCCTGGTGGCCGTGGGTGTTATTGCAAAAAAATTGTTGGCCCATTACCAGGGAACACGCGC
>DATJGC010000592.1:0-3565 GCA_035495345.1 Chitinophagaceae bacterium
TATTCTGAACACATGGCCACGGTACATTATGAAAACGGAAAGTACCATGTACATGCCGAAAATATAAAGGAAGCCAAAAAAAGCAAGACCGGCCAGGATGAAGGCCTGTTAAAAGATGTTTCCTTTTTTGCAGCACATATCATTGAACAACCCTCCTACGGTTTTGAGTTGCTGCCCTTGCTCCAAAACCATTTCGGACAGCTCCATTGCAGCCTTCTTGCAGTGTCAACTTCCAGCATTACCCCTCCTCCACGGGCTTAGTTAGTCGCCATTTGTATTTAACATTACCGCCGCGCTGCAAACATTAGTAAGCATTCTGCTTCTATGCTTTACTGGAAGGCCGGCTGTCTGACTAATTATTTAAAACCTACGTGGATGGAAAAAAATTACCTTCCCAAACAACTATTGATCTTATTCATATGCATGCTGTCTATGCTGGCAAATGCACAATCACGCCTGCAGCTGCAGGTAGCAGATGCAATGAGCAAACAACCGCTGGCGGGTGTAACGGTTACCCTTATCACTGGCAATAGCACCGTGCAGACTGATGCTGCGGGCCATTGCATTTTGCCTGCTACAGTACACAACAATACCCAGGTAAGAATTTCTTCTATTGGCTACGAAACCGTAACCCTCCCTATCGCCCAGCTTACATCGCAAGGTTATAGTGTGTACCTGACGCCCGCCAGTATAGAATTGAAGACAGTGCTGATATCTGCCCATCCCGGCGAGCAATACAAGGCCGTTAGTAAAATGGATATTGCCATGCGGGGCGTAAATAACTCGCAGGAAGTGCTGCGCATCATACCCGGCATTGTCATTGGCCAGCACCAGGGCGGCGGGAAAGCAGAACAGATTTTTCTGCGTGGTTTTGATGCAGACCATGGTACAGATTTCAGGATGGAAGCAGACGGGGTACCAATAAACATGGTCTCTCATGCGCATGGCCAGGGTTTTGCAGACAGTCATTTTATTATTCCGGAAACCATTGACCAGGCAGATTTTCAGAAAGGACCTTATGCTGCTGCCAAAGGCGATTTTGCCAGCACCGGCTTTGCAGACTTCGCCACAAAAAATGTATTGCCTGCTAACCTGGTAAAGCTGGAAGCAGGCCAGTTCAACACCTTTCGCGGGTTGCTGATGATGAACCTGCTGCCTTCAACAGCAAAAGAAAAACAACAGTACTGGTATACCGCTGCTGAATTCAGGTATGCCGATGGGTATTTTGACGCACCACAACATTTCTCACGCACCAACCTGTTTACAAAATATACCGCGCAAATTACCAGGCAAAGCAGGCTGACCGCCTCTGGCGGATTGTTTAGCAGTAAATGGAACGCCAGCGGCCAAATACCACAACGCGCGGTAGACCAGGGGCTCATAGGCTTTTACGGTGCCATTGACCCCTTTGAAGGAGGCCTCACCCAACGGGCTAACGTTAATGCACAGTTGCTCACTACATTTTCTAACGGCGATGTGCTGAAGAACCAGCTGTATTATGTGGCAAGCAATTTTGACCTGCACACCAATTTTACTTTTTTCCTGGAAGACAGCATCAACGGAGACCGGATCCGGCAGCAGGAGACCAGGCAATTGATGGGCTATAACGGTAGCTACCGGCATACCGGCTACCTCAATACCCTGCAGCTGATTTCCGAAGCCGGGTTGCAGGTTCGGTATGACAAAGTAAAGGATGCCTCTTTATCACACAGCCTTAACCGTTTCACGTTATTACGCAATATTAAACTGGGCGATATAGACGAGCTCTCCGTGGCCCCCTATATCAGCGAGACCCTGCAACTGAATGAACATTTTACCATTAACGCCGGCTTGCGCTATGATCAGTTCTTTCATCGCTACTATAACAAACTATCTACCGATACCACCCTCCGCGGCATTGGAGCGTACACTGCCAGCGCAGGCATTGTAAGTCCTAAGTTAAATGTCAGTTACCATGCCAGTAACAACCTGCAATGGTATCTTAGCATGGGCAAGGGTTTTCACTCTAATGATACCAGGGCCGTGGTGGTTCAGCATGGTTACCAGGTGTTGCCCGCAGCGTATAGCGCCGACCTTGGTGTGGTAGCGAAGCCCGCATCCAACATCATCGTAAATGCAGCGCTATGGTATATCTACCTGCAGCAGGAATTTGTATACAGCGGTGATGGCGGCTTTGTTGAATTCAGTGGCAAGACCAGGCGGGTGGGTGTTGACTTTTCAAGTCGCTATGAACCCATACATTCTCTGTACATAGACCTGGATATTAATTATGCGCATGGCCGAATCATCGGTGAAGCAAAGGGAAACAATTATATTCCCCTTGCACCAGTGTGGACCAGCAGTGGCGGTATAACCTACGCCGCCAGGAAAGGACTCAACGGCAGTATCCGTTATCGTTTTGTGGGCAGCCGCGCCGCCAACGAAGATTACAGTCTGCAGGCCAGCGGCTATTTTATCACCGATGCCGTACTGAATTACACAAAACCACGTTACGAAATAGGACTGGTGGTTAACAATGTGCTGAACACCCGTTGGAAGGAAACACAGTTTGCCACCGAAACAAGGATAAAAGGCGAGACCCAGCCGGTAGACGAGGTTTGTTTTACACCGGGTACACCCTTTGCTGCCAAGCTTAGCTTTACCATCAAATTTTAAGCAACTACTATCTATGTCAGCCAAATTATCAATAGTCAGAAAATGCCTTGCCTGCTGCACGTTGCTGCTTTTGGCTGTTACCCCTGTTTGGGCGCATGCCATTGTGGGTGAGCTGGAAAGTATGTCGAAGACCGATGCCGCCATTCTCTACCTCGTAATGGGCTATAAACATATACTGCCGCTGGGGTTCGACCATATACTTTTTGTCTTAAGCCTGTTCCTGTTAAGTCCATCATTGAAGCCAGTTCTCTGGCAGGCTACGGCTTTTACCATTGCGCATTCAGTAACGCTGGCGCTGGCCATGTACAAAGTGATACAGGTACCTGCCGCCATTGTAGAACCGCTGATTGCCCTTTCCATCCTGTTTGTTGCCGTGGAAAATATTGTGTCGCCCAGGTTAAAGCCGGCCAGAATTGGGATTGTGTTTTTATTTGGACTAATCCATGGATTGGGCTTTGCCGGCGCACTGGCCGATATGGGTCTTCCGCAAAACGCCTATCTGTTGTCGTTGGTAATGTTTAATGTAGGTGTGGAACTTGGACAACTAACGGTTATCCTGCTGGCTTTTTTCTTACTCGCCAGGTGGTTTGGCAATAAACCTTATTACCGCAAACGCGTGGTGGTGCCACTGTCTGTTCTTATTGGATTGATTGCATTGTACTGGACGGTGGAGCGCGTTTTTTTTAGTTGATAACGTATGTAAACAGTTTTAAGTTTTTAGTCTGCAGTTTTCAGTTCTTTTGCTTAGAGGGTTTTCAGTTGCTTTGTTGACATTCAATTAGGAGACTGATCCAAGCAAAAGGAAGGCCGCTATACGAAGTCTCCAGACTTCGTATGTTGTATGTTCTTTCGAGTCTGAGACTCGTAGACAGTTCTTCGTTTCGCGTTCTTTTGCTTAGCCTACAGTTTG
>DATJGC010000593.1:0-5864 GCA_035495345.1 Chitinophagaceae bacterium
CGCGTAAAACAATCTAAGTGAAACTTTTTGACTTTTGACTTTTTACTTTTGACTTCACAACGGAAGCTTACTCCTCCGCTCATAATCCAATCGAGATAATTCACGATGCAGACGAATGGAGCGCAAACTCAACCTCACCGCCAGGTAAAAAGATGCCAGCGCCCCGCAGAACAACAAACCCTCGCTTACGTATTCCCTCACTACATTACTGTCTTGCAGGAATAGAAAAAAATCAAACGCGCCATGAAAGAAGATGGAAAGCAATAGTCCTGTGACAAGATAGAAGAACGATTTTTCCTTGTTGAACTTTGCAAGTCCAATGTAATAGCCCATGATAATACCAAACGCCGCGTGTGCCGGCACCGATAAGAACATCCGCAATATCGCAGTGCTAAAACCACCCTGTTGCACATAGGATATATTTTCCACCGTGGCAAAGCCCATGGCTACCATGACGGAATACATGATGCCATCAAACGGTTCATCAAAATACTTTTTCGGGTAAGCATACCACTTTACAATGGCAAACTTACTGGCTTCCTCACTGGCAGCTACCACCACCCAGGCATAAAAAGCGTAGAAAGAAATAGCAGAGGTTCTGCCCATATCGCCAAAAAAGAATTTACCCGCTGTCTCCAGTGCCAGGGCTGGCAGCACGCTTACCATGCCCCAGAAAAATGAAGCCAGCAGGTACCTGCGCGGCTCACGGTCGTAACTGTCCTTCCGGTACACATAGAGTATAATGGCCAGGCCGGGCGCTATGGACAATGCAAGCAGGAACATGCAGCTTTTTTAGTTAATATTGATAACAATTTACAAAGGCTACTCTATATTTAAGGAGAAGTTCACAAATAATTGCTGCACGCTATGAGGCTTATCACCGCTGCCCTTGTTGTTTTTTTCGTTACCAGCTTACATGCACAAAGGTTTGGAGGCAATCCGCCCTCCGTACAGTGGCGGCAGATCAATAACCCTGCTACAAGGGTCATATTTCCGAAGGGTCTAGACAGTAGTGCTGCGCGCATTGCAGGTATCGCAGACTACATCAGCAAGACAACTTTTTCCACTATCGGTGCAAGACAAACAAAAGTGGATGTAGTATTGCATCCCAATACCATTGTCTCTAATGGCTATGTAGCGCTGGGGCCTTTTCGCAGTGAATTTTATCTAACGCCTGAACAAAATAGTTTTGCATTGGGCAGCCTCCGCTGGCAGGATATGCTGGCCATGCATGAATACCGGCATGTGCAACAGTACAATAATTTCAATGTAGGCCTGTCACATGCCTTCAGGATAGTTTTTGGCCAGCAGGGGCAGGAACTGGCGAACGCACTGGCCATCCCCAATTGGTTTTGGGAAGGCGATGCTGTGTACCAGGAAACATTGCTGAGCGGCCAGGGCAGGGGACGGTTGCCGTTTTTCTTTAATGATTACAGGGCGCTTTGGTTGGCAGGCAAAAACTACAGCTATATGAAACTGCGCAATGGTTCACTGCGTGATTTTACGCCTGATCATTACCGTCTCGGGTATATGCTGGTAGCGTATGGCCGACAAAAATATGGCGACGAGTTCTGGAAAAAAGTAACGGGCGATGCGGCTGCCTTCAAAGGTCTTTTCTATCCTTTTCAACGCGCAGTAAAACAATATACCCAACAATCTTTTACGGCCTTTACAGAAGAGGCCATGCAGTACTTTAAGGAGCAATCGCCCGCAGCAAACCCGGCGGCCGCCCAACCAAAACATTTCATGGCCGACCAGGAATTTCCCGCCTATGCCGGCACAGACAGCGTGCTGTACATGAAGACCAGTTATAAACAACTGCCGGCTTTTGTGCTGAGCACGCATGGCACGGAGCGCCGCATACGTGTGCGCGATGTATCCATCGATAACCAGTTTGCCTACGCCAATGGAAAGATTGTGTATGCTTCTTACCGGCCCGCTGCCCGCTGGAGCTGGAATGATTACAATGAGCTGCAGGTGCTAGACATTGCCAGTGGCCGGCAGACCAGCATTACCCGCAAGACAAAATATTTCTCGCCCTCGCTCAGCGCGGATGCCGCCAGCATTGTAGCGGTTGCCATGCCGGCCGGCGGCCAAAGCAGCCTGCACCTGCTGCAAACAGCCAGCGGCGCACTCATAAAAGCACTGCCCAATAAAGACTCATTGTATTATACCTACCCGGTATTTACAGCCGATGAAAAGCAGGTGATCAGTACCGTTAGATTACCCAATGGCAGCATGTCACTGGCGCTTATCAACACCCAGGATGGCAATGTAGATTATCTTACAGCGCCGGTCTTGCGCGTGCTGGGGCATCCCACCGTGCAGCATGATACAGTGTATTTTACCGCGGCAGACAATGGTTTTGATCGGCTTTTTGCTTTCACCCTGAAGGACAGACAATTGTACCGACTATTGTTGCCGGCAAACGGCATCGGTGCCTACCAGCCAACCGTAAGCGCAGGTAAAATTACTTTTACCAGTTTTACTGCTGCGGGCTATCGCTTACAGGAAGCGCCGCTGGCAGGGCTGGGTTGGACGCAGGTTAGCAACACAGAGTGGACGGCGCCCATCAGCCAGTTCTCTATTGACCTGCAAAAGAACAGCGCGGCGGGCGCGCTGGCGAAGATTCCTGTTACACCCTTGTCTGCAGTGCAGAAATACCGGCAGAGCACCGGGTTGTTGAACTTCCATAGTTTGCTACCTTATGTTACCGATCCCGATTACCGCCTTTCGCTGGTGGGTAATAATATACTAAATACCATGCAGTCTGAACTGTTTGCTGCCTACAACCGCAATGAACAGTACAAGCAGGCGGGTGCCAATCTTACTTATGGCGGCTTCTTTCCGCATATCAATGTGGGCGCCAGTTATATCTTTGACCGGAGGGATTTCACCAATAGCGGTACGGCCGTATACTGGAACGAGGGACAGGTAAACGCCGGTCTGAGTGTACCTCTTAACCTGAGCAAGGGCAGAAGCCTTGCATCTTTAACTATTGGCAGTGATTACGTGCTCAAGAATGTATCTTTCAGGGGCTGGTACAAAGACACGCTTAACAAACGCGGCCTGAATGATCAATACCGCGTGGGGTATATCAACAGTTATGTTTCCTTTACCCATCAGCTGCAACAGGCGCGGCAGCATATTTACCCAAGGCTTGCACAATCTGTATACATCAACTATCGGAATGCCGTACAGGAAGTACAGGGGCATCAACTGCTGCTCAGTGGTAATTTCTATTTCCCGGCATTTGCGCTTACCCACAATATCGTCATCAGCCTTGCCTACCAGAACCGTGATACGCTGGGGACTTCCTTCTCTAACAGTTTTCCGTTTTCACGTGGCTACGAAGTGCCCAACCTGCGCAATATGTACAAGTGGGGCGTCAATTATCATTTACCGTTGTTGTATCCCGACTGGGGATTTGGCAATATTGTCTATTTCCAACGGGTACGCCTAAACGCTTTTTATGATTATACCCGTGCCGGTGAAGTGGCTTTCAGGAACGGGCGCCGCAGCATAGAACTGTTCAGGTCTACCGGTGCAGAGATCTTTTTTGACACCAAATGGTGGAACGAGCTGCCGCTCAATGTTGGTTTCAGGTACAGTCATTTGCTGGACCCTGATTTGTATGCAGGCGCTAATGCTGGCAGTGAACGCTTTGAATTTGTATTGCCTGTAAACCTTTTCCAGCGGTAGGCAGGCTTACATTGCGTATGCCGGGAAACCTTAGATATCTTTCAGGCTTTCTTCAATCAGTTTTATACGCGCTTCTGCGTCTGTCTTTTTGCGGCGTTCCAGCGCAATTACTTCTGGTTTGGCATTTTCTACAAAGCGCTCATTGCTTAATTTCTTTTCAACTGCCGCAAGAAAATTTACCAGGTGCTGCTGTTCTTTCAGCAGGGCTTCTTTCTGGTGGCCGGTTTCAAGCGGTGCATCCGTTTCAATGTAAAATTTGTCTTTGCCCATTACAACCGAAATAGTGCCGGGCAATGCATCGCTGGTGTACTTTACTGCTTTTGCATTTACTTGTTTGGCCAGCAATGCTTCAATGGGTCTGAAGTTATCTTTATCGGCCGGTTGTATGTGCAATACAATTTCTTCTTTTGGTTTCAGCTTTGCCTTGTTGCGCGCATCACGTATGCTGGTAATGGATTCTTTTAACAATGCACCGGTGGCGAGGATACCCGGCGCTGTTGCGGGTATAGCAGTAAATTGTTTTGTGCATAAATCATCCTGGCGCTGCTCCAGCAGGTGATAGATTTCCTCTGTGATAAAGGGCATGAAGGGGTGCAGCAATTGCATCAGCTCTGTAAAGAAGGCCACCGTTTTTCCCTGCACAGAAATATCCATCAATTGCTCAAAGCCAGGCTTTATCCACTCCAGGTACCAGCTGCAGAAATCATCCCAGATAAGCGAGTAAATGGTTTTCAGTGCTTCGCTCAGTTTAAACTGCGCCATCAGCTGGTCTACTTCTGCTCTTACCTCATGCAGCCTGTTTTCAAACCACTGCACCGCAAAACTGTCTGCCAGGGGTTCTTGCGTTAGTGCCTGCCGGCCCTCCCACATTTTTACCAGCTTCAGCGCATTCCAGAGTTTGTTGTTAAAAAACTTTCCCTGCTCAAGCGATGCTTCATCAAACAGCAGATCATTGCCAGCAGGAGATGAGATCATGATACCAAAACGTACCGCGTCCGCACCGAAATTGTCGATGAGTTGCAGCAGGTCGGGCGAGTTGCCGAGGCTCTTGCTCATTTTCCTACCCTGCTTATCGCGCACCATACCCGTGAAGTAAACATCTTCAAACGGAATTTTTTGTTCGTATTCCATGCCGGCCATTACCATGCGCGCCACCCAGAAAAAGATAATGTCCTGCCCCGTTACCAAAACCTTGGTGGGGTAGTAGTACTGAAGTTCTTCATTGCCCGGGCGGGTTATGCCATGAAAGACTTCCATGGGCCAGAGCCAGGAGGAGAACCAGGTATCCAGTACATCTTCATCTCGGGTGAGTATCTTGTCGGCAGGCAATCCCCTGGCAATGGCCTGTTGTTTGGCGGCTTCTTCCGTTTCTGCCACGTAGCAATTGCCATCAGCATCGTACCAGGCGGGTATTTGTTGTCCCCACCAGAGCTGGCGACTGATGCACCAATCCTTTACATTTTCCAGCCAGTATTTATAGGTAGCCAGGAATTTATCACCGGGGTGAATACGAATATCGCCGTCTACCACGGCCTTCAATGCAGGGCCGGCCATGTCTTTCATCTTCAGGAACCACTGTGTAGAAATGCGGGGCTCTACAACGGCACCACTGCGCTGGCTATAGCCCAGCCTTGTAGGATAGCTCTCTTCTTTCTGTAAGAAACCTTTTTCTTTCAATTCTGCGATGATCTTCTTGCGGGCGGCAAACCTGTCGAGCCCCACATAGATCTCTGCGGCTTCACTCAGTGTGCCATCAGGCCGCAGGGTGTCTATCACCGGCAGCTGGTGTTTGAGGCCAAGGTTATAATCATTGATATCATGCGCAGGCGTCACTTTTAACGCCCCGGTACCAAAGCTTTTGTCTACATAATCATCAAAGATGATCGGTATCCTTCTGTTAATGAGTGGCACAATGGCCATGGCACCCTGCAGGTGCTGGTAACGCTCATCAGCAGGGTTTACACAGATTGCGGTATCACCCATTATGGTTTCAGGGCGCTGCGTGGCAATGCTGATGCCGCCGGGGAGGGGCTGCCCGTTTTTATCTTCCAGTGCATATTGAAGGTAATACAGGTTGCCCTGCAGATCTTTGTATTCTACCTCTTCATCACTCAAGGCTGTTTGCGCGGCGGGGTCCCAGTGGATCATTCTTGCACCACGGT
>DATJGC010000594.1:0-3341 GCA_035495345.1 Chitinophagaceae bacterium
TTCAATGTTACAAACTGTACGGCGGAGCCGGGTGCCAGTCTTAAGAGATTGCTGGTAACCACGGTATCTCCTTTGGAAAGGCCGTGCAATACCTCCACGGTATACGGGCCACGTTGTCCTATTTCTACAGGCGATAACTGCACATGGTTATTCTTTACAGTATATACATTGTATCCTTGAGAGGAGGTCATCAATGCCTGTGAGGCCAGCAAGAGTGCATTGTTGCTGCTGTGCAGGCCCAGTTGCAAACGTGCACTTTGCCCAGGTAGCAGTACGCGGCCGGGGTTGGGGCTGATGGCTCTTACCAGCAATGTGCGGGTGTTGTTATTGAGGCTTGCTTCACGTGCAATTACTTTTGCGGTGTATTGTTTATTGTCTGATGAAACGGTAAAACGCTGTTCGCTACCGGTGCTGATGGTTTGCGCGTATTTTTCAGGCACCTGGAAATCAAGCTTCACCTGGCTATTGTCTTGTATATTGGTGAGCACGGTATTTACGGATACAACAGCACCGGGGTATACATGCACAATGCCTGCCTGCCCGCTGAATGGTGCACGTATGCGGGTCTTGCTGATCATTACCTGCAATTCTGCTACCTGTGCCTGCAATACTTTAAGGTTGGTAAACGCCTGGTCGTAATCCTGCTGCACCACGGCTTCATGCGCAACCAGGTCTCTCAGCCTTTCTTCATTAAGTGCGGCCAGTTTTTCCTGCTGGCGTAGTTTTTCTAATTGTGCCAGCAGATCTGCATTGTCAAGCTCAAACAAGAGCTGTCCCTTTTGCACAATGGCGCCTTCGCGAACATTTACCCGTACAATCTTGCGGGTTAATTCACTTACAATATCTACCTGCTGGTTGGCGGCCAGTGAGCCGGTAATTTCAAGCTCTTCCTTGAGCGCAGCAGGCATTACAATAGCAGCGTCTACAGGGGTTGCGGGTGCGGCAGCGGGTGCCGGAGGCGCAGCTTCCTTTTCTTTTTCTTTGGCACTTGCGTAACAACCTGTCAGCAGCGTAAGCATAAAAAAGAACAGTAAAGCAGAAAGAACAATAGCCAGGTACTGCCTGGAAGCGGGCACCTGCGTGTAGGTAGATGATTGAGTAGCCATGGTTAAATTATTATTAGATTTATTCAAATTATTCGATAAATAAATGCGAACTTTATGAGGCCGGAGCGAAAAGGAATACAAATGTATAGATATATTTAAATAATTCGATAAATAAGCGAAAAAAAATTTTACAGCTTAAATCCTTCCAGGAAAGCTATGTATTCATCCAGCAGTTTATTGTTCAGGTAATACCGCACATTTCTTCCCTCCTTATCAGATGTAACCAGCTCACTATCTATCAGCAGCTTAAGATGGTGCGCAATGGAGGGCTGGGCAAGGTTAATGGTATTGTTAAGGTCTACGCAATAGAGGCAAGACTTGCTCTTCTTTATCTCTTTCAAAATGGTGAGCCGGTTGGGGTCGGCCAGTGCTTTTGAAATCTTCTCTGCTTTTTTTGCGTCCATAAAAAATAATTACAGCACAAAGGTAAAATGATTTATCGAAAAACTTCAATAAATCAAGAACCTTAACAAATTGATGTGTATTTTATGATCGAAGTCAATCCGCCGCTACAAAAAACCGAAGCCTTGCGGCTCCGGTGATGATAATTATATTGAAACAGCATTGGTATTACTGGTAAACTGTGCCTACGTTACGACCTTGCCGGGTACCAGTTTCTGAGCCGGACTTCAATTTTTTTCTTGCCCGCATCTACCAGGTTTTTAAATGCGTTGGTATCACTCAGGCCGTTCTGGCCGCGGTAATGGTAAGGATACACAATCTTTGGTTTAAACGCCAGCACTGCATCGGCTGCTTCCATTACATCCATGGTATACGGGAGGTTCATACATACAAATGCCACATCAATATCTTTTAATGAACGCATTTCGGGTATGCCCTGTGTATCGCCGGAAATATAAATATTCTTGCCGCCAATGGTAAGAATATAACCATTGCCTCTTCCTTTTGTATGCCGCGCGGTGGGGCTCTCCGGCAAGTTGTACATGGGTATCGCCTTTATTGATATACCTGCTACGGTATTGCTGCCGCCGTTGCCCAGCACTACCAGGTGGGCCTTGTCAATATTGGTTAATTTATCGGCCACCACCTGTGGTACTACCAGTATGGTACCAGCACCCTTTACAGAATCAATTGTTTTTGGATCAAAATGGTCTCCGTGAATATCTGTTATGAGTATTATGCCCGGCGCCGCCATGCCTTTAAAGTTTTCTGCACCTGTAGGGTCTGCGTAAATAGTAAGGTCCTTTACACTTAATACAAGGCTGGCATGTTGCACTGGTTGTATGGTAAGTGTACCCATGCTGGTCTGCAGGGTATCGGGTGTTGCCAGCTGCGCATGCATGGTACTTGTGCCGGTAATAAAAAGAAGGGCCAGAAAAAAGACTTTCATACTACATAGTTATTTGGTGAAAAAGATAAAGCTGCCGTTTATGACGGAGTTGCCTTATCTCTTAACAGAAATTATGCCCTATTGATGCAGCGACTGGCTTTTTATTTTTTTGGCTGCTGGTATACGCGCACATAATCCACTTCAAATCGTGAGGGGAAAGCGGTGCCGGAAGGATCGCCACCATTGTTGCCACCAATGGCCAGGTTCAGCAGCATATAATGCGGTTGTTGAAAGGGGTTAAATCCGCTGCCGTCTTTGTTTACCAGTTTAGAGAGTGCCACCTGGTTCATTAAATGATCATCCAGGTATAAGCTGATGGCGGTATCCGTCCAATCCATCCGCCAGGTATGAAAGGCCGCGGCCCATGCTGCGCCGCCCAGTGCATCAGCAGGCCTGGTATTACTAAACCATTCCGGTTGTTTGTCTGCACCCAGGCAGGCAATATTGGCCAGCACTTTATTGTTGTAGTATTCCATGATATCAATTTCACCATTCGCAGGCCAGGGCTTGCTGATGCCCAATGTCCACCATGCCGGCCACAATCCCTTATCTATGCCAATCTTTCCGCGCATCACGAACCTGCCGTAGGTCCATGATCTTTTGCCTGCAGTGAGCAGGCAGGCAGATGTGTAATTGATCTGCTTGCGGCTCCGTCTCCAGTTTTTGCTTCCCTGCTGGTAGAGCGGGTTGGGTCTCTCTTCACGCCTGCCTTCTATCACGAGAACGCCGTTTTTACAAAATGCATTTTCCTGCTGGTACCATTGCCATTCTTCATTGCGTACAAAACCATTTTCAAAACCCCAGTTGCCGGCATCCGGTGCACCCTCCTTGTTAAATTCATCCGCCCATACCAGTTGGTAATTGTCTGAAAGCAGGGGCGGGGC
>DATJGC010000595.1:0-5626 GCA_035495345.1 Chitinophagaceae bacterium
TTTCATTGGGAGGCAGCATGCTGGCAACGGTAAAGCTGGGGCGATGTATTCTATCCAGGCTGCGAAAAGGCTGGCCAGCCTTCCAGGTAGCATTGGCAAAACGATTCAGCAGCAGAACGCTGCCGCTGTCTGCTTTATCATCTACTATTTTCTGCAGCCACTGCGCCGGTGTTTCCTTTGTTTGGTGACATAACAGGCCAATGCCGCATTCGAGCGCATAAAAGCCTGCCAGGCTGATGGCGGCTTTGTGTTCAGCAACGGGTTGTACAAAAAACGCCGTATCCTGCGCCGCTGTTAAAAATGGGGGAACCGGTTCTCCGATGCCTTTATAATAAGCAGTATCCTGCGCGCGCGCAATGAGCAGGCTGAATGAATCACTCCTCAGCAGGTTATTAATGGCCGTTAATTGTTCTTGGGTGCTCGGTTCCAGGTGCTGGCTTGTTTTTGTTTTACAGGATAGCAGGCAATGTACAAAGAAGAAAGGCAAAATAAACTTTAACTGCTTCATGTTACATGATTTAGTGTGTAGTAAAGCCGCTTGCCACTGTCCACGCTTACGTAAAAGTAAATGGTTTTGAAGGTATGCCGCACCAGCTGCTGCAATTGTATTTTTTACGCGCTGAACCAAAGCAAATTATTTTTTGTATTTTAAGGTATGGACTACCTGCAGCTGCGTTCATTTGATAACTATATTACCGCCAGTATCACCCTCGCCCGCCTGGATGAAGAAGGCATTACCTGTTACCTGAAAGATGAATACACCGTAACCATTGACCCCTTTCTTTCCAATGCCCTTGGCGGTATCAAACTGATGGTTTTACCAGCTGATTTTGAAGAAGCTTCCGCACTCCTGGCCGGTTACGACAAAGACTATCGTGAATCGCTCAGCTGCCCGCGTTGTGGTTCTCACAATGTTGAATATATACACAAACAAGGCGTAAAGAACTGGCTGAGCGCCACCATTTCATGGTTGTTCGGCAACTATGCCGTAGCCATTGAACAGGTATACCATTGCTATGCATGTGAATATGAGTTTAAAGAACTGCCTGGTGAAAAACTGCAGCCGGAAAGCGTTTAACAAGGCGCGGGGAGTTAGCAATTAGTTCGTACATTAACCATCATATTTTGCCATATGGATCGGTTTGTCAGTTACTGGGAGCATATCTCAAGTGCACAGCGCGTGTTAATACTGCTGGGGGGGATGCTGTTGTTTTGGTTGCTGGAAGGATATTATCCCCTGTTCAGGTTTTCATTCCGCCGCTACCGGCACGCCGGCATCAACCTGTTGTTTTTGCTCACCACTTTATTGCTGAACCTGCTATTTGGTTTGGTAACCATTGCAGCCTGCCGTTTTGTAACCATTCAGCATATTGGCATCATTCAATGGCTGCACCTGCCCGTATGGGCTGCCATCATTGTTGGGCTGCTATTGGGTGATTTGTTTGGCCAGTACATTCCTCACTATATCATGCACAAGGTTAAGTTTATGTGGAAGTTTCACATGATTCATCACAGTGATACGCATGTAGATGTAACCACGGGTACGCGGCATCACCCCGGTGAATGGTTGTTCAGAGAAAGCTTTATGATACTGGGTGTTTTTGTGATGGGTATGCCCATCTGGTTATACTTTTTGTACAGAAGTGTTTCTGCGCTGTTTACGCATTTCAACCATGCCAACATCATTGTTCCTGAAAAAATAGACCGGCCCATCAGCTGGATACTTGTATCGCCCAATATGCACAAAGTGCACCACCATTACAAGCGCCCGCATACAGACAGTAATTACAGCAATATTTTTTCTTTGTGGGATCGGCTCTTTGGCACCTTCCGGTATGCAGACCCCACTTCTTTAAAATACGGGCTGGATGTATTGGAAGATGAAAAAGACGAAGCACTTGGCTATCTTTTTGGAATACCCTTTAACAAGCACATAAAAACAGATTACTGATAAAGCAAGGGGTTACTGTTGCTGCTGTTGTTGTATCATTTCAAGATGACGGCGGTAAGAATTGTCGTTGGGCCCGCCGTTGTTTTTATTGGGTTGTGGTACCAAAATGGCCGGCGCTTCTTCAGACACCCTGCCATCTTCATAAGAAATGGTAACGCCTACTTCCAGCGTGTGTCTTGATGTGCCTTTGTAAGTGCCCTTTACGGGTGATACATCACTGAAGCTTCGGCCCGTGGCCAGGCGCACGTGCAGATCATTTACCATGCAATTGTTGGTAGGGTCAAGTCCCAGCCAGCCATAAAACGGAATATAGCTTTCTACCCAGGCATGGGTAGCGCCCTCTCCACGCAACCCGCTTTTATTAGGACAAACATAACCGCTGACATACCTTGACGGAATGCCGATGAGCCGAAGCAGCACCAATAAAACATGGGCAAAGTCCTGGCAAACGCCGGCTTTCAGTTTCCATACCTGGTCGATGGTGGTTTCTACATCGGTGACGGCTTTATCATACTGAAAATTATTAAAGACATAATCATTCAGCTGAAGCGCGGCGTTGAGCGGGGTAAAGGCACCGGTTTCTGCCATTACGGGCAATCTTCTTGCCTCATCAATGGCGGTGAACGGTTCTTGTTTTATAAAGTCTATGTAGGGATGTGTAAACTTCACCTGTTGCAGGTGCAGCCATTGTTGCTGTCGGTCTTTATCATCTGCCGGCATTGCGCGCTCTTTTACCAGCACATCAATGGCAGAATCTATGATCAGTTGTTGATGGGGTTCTGCATAGGTAAATGCACCGGCGGTATTGCCATAGTAATCTGTATAAAGTTCTACCTGCGGCTCTCCGGTAATGGTAAGGTCTTGCTTTTTTACCTCCTGGTATTCATCTGATAACGGAAATAACATTACCTGGTTGGCACTGTCTCTCACGGGCTGATCGTAACTGTATCGGGTAATATGTCTGATGCTGAAACGGGGCATGCAATAAGTTTAATGAAAGGGTTTGGTTAAAAGTTAGGGCATTCATCAGGCGTAGGCAAAATAGTGCTGGTTAAGTGTGGCGCCTATTTCATTGAGGTCTGTTTTTACTTCTTCCAGGTATTTGTGCAAATCCTGACGGAATATACTATCGGTGGTAGAATAATTGATCTTGCTTTTGAGCTTGCCAATAAGAAACTCAATTTTTTGGTAGCTTTCTGCGTTGCGGTCGCTTTTCAGTCGAGAAAAATAGCGCATCACCTGGTTAATGGAGTACAGTACCGAGCGTGGAAAATCTCGGTTGAGCACAATCAGTTCCACCACATTGGGGGCTTCAAAACCGCTGCGGTAAGTTTTCAGGTAGAGTTCATAACCCGAGATAGACATCAGCAGGTATTTCCAGTAAGTAGTATCTGCGGTGGAGATATCATAGTTCTCGTCACTGAATTTTACATCAAGAATATCCGCAGACTGCGTGGCGCGTTCAATAAATTTACCCAGGTTTATAAATGCATAACCAAGGCCGCGGCTCATGGTTATATCAATGGTGCCATAGTAGAGCAGGCCTTGTTTAATGAGTATATCCAGCACACTCACGGGGTCATCTCGGTCTAGCCAGTGTACCAGGTTCTCATCCCGCACGGTATGGTAGAAATCGTTCAGGCATTGCCATAGTTCTTTGGTGATATGGTCTTGCACACTGCGTGCATTTTCACGCGCCTTGGTAACGATATTGAAAACAGAATTGGGGTTTTCTTTATCGGTAACCATGTACTGCAACACGGTACGTGAATCTGTGCCAATGACTTCATACTGTTCATCTTCCAGATAGGTGAATATTTGCAGTACGGGCGACCATGAAAAGTCGTGCGGATCATCCTGCGAAGAAGCATAATTTATCTTCAGCATCCTGAGAATGCCATCGGCACGTTCCATGTAACGGCTCATCCAGTATAAACTATCTGCAACCCTGCTTAGCATGTATGGTGTTTAGTTTTGGTTTCTGCACTTGTGTTGGTACACTGCATTTATTTCTTGTAACCTTGTTGTTGAGAAAACATCATTGTTGAGAACGCATCATCATCAGGTAGACAAGACCCAGGTGTCTTTACTCCCGCCGCCTTGCGATGAGTTTACTACCAGCGATCCTTCTCTCAGCGCTACCCTTGTAAGACCTCCGGGCACAATCTCAATGCCTTCTGGTCCGCAAAGCGCATACGGTCTTAAATCTATGCGTCTTGGCTGCAGGCGGCCATTCATATAACAGGGCGCGGAGGAAAGGCTGATGATGGGCTGGGCAATAAACTGGCGCGGGTCTTTCAATACTTCCATCTTGTAGGCGGCAATTTCTTCGTCGCTGGCGGCATGGCCCATCAGCATTCCATAGCCTCCGCTGCCGTTGGTTTTTTTGATGACCATATTGCTGATATCATCAAATACCTGTTTCAGATGGTCTTTGTTCTCGAGCTGAAAAGTGGGTACGTTTTTTAAAATAGGTTCTTCATTCAGGTAATATTTAATCATGTCTGGCACAAAGCTGTAAATGGCTTTATCATCGGCTACGCCATTGCCTACTGCGTTTACAATGGCCACATTGCCCTTTCTGTAGGCGCTCATGATGCCGGCCACGCCCAGTGCGCTTTCAGCATTAAATACCAGCGGGTCAAGGTAATCGTCGTCCACCCGGCGGTAAATAACGTCTACCTGTTGCAGCCCGGTGGTGGTTTTCATATAAACGCGGTGATTGTCTACCACCAGGTCTCGGCCTTCTACCAGTTCTACACCCATGAGGCGGGAGAGCGTGGTATGCTCAAAATAAGCTGAATTATAAATACCCGGCGTTAGCACCACAATAGTGGGGTTACTGATTTGCCGCGGAGATAAGGAGACCAGGTTTTTGTGCAGGATGGTAGGGTAATCCATCACCGGGCGCACATTGTTTTTCGGAATTAAATCAGGGAAGATGCGTTTGGTTATCTCGCGGTTTTCCAGCATATAACTAACGCCGCTGGGTGTACGCAGGTTGTCTTCCAGGATGTAAAAACTGCCATCGCTGTTGCGGATAAGATCGATTCCGGCGATATGCACATAGATATCATACGGCACCGGAAAATTATACATTTCGCGCAGGTAATGCGGGCAGCTGTAGATCATATCAATGGGCACAATACCATCTTTGATGATAAACTGCTCATGGTAAACATCTTTTAAAAAGAGGTTCAGCGCCTTCAGTCTCTGTTTGATGCCGGATTCTATATAGCTCCATTCAGCAGCCGTGATAATGCGCGGTATAATATCAAAAGGAAATATTTTTTCGATGCCTTCGCCACTGCTGTATACGGTGAAGGTGATGCCCTGGCTCATAAACAGGCGCTTGGCCTGTTCTTCTTTCTTGTTCAGCTCATCTGTAGAGAGCTGTTGCAGGAAGTCGACAGCCCCTTTGTACTGTTCACGAACGGTACTGTTGCTGTACATTTCATCCCATGTACGGGCATCTACAAAGTAACTGTTAAGCAATTCGGAGGCTTGCATGGCTTTTAAGTTGAAGCGTTAAAAATACATGCAATCGTTGAGCAGTGTTCCTTTCCAAATATACCGATTCAGTGCATAAGTTGAACAGGCTACCGGCGGTTTTTTGAACGCCAAACAAAGGAGAATACGGGTTCCGGAAATAAGCTGGCAGGGCAATACACCAGC
>DATJGC010000596.1:0-5430 GCA_035495345.1 Chitinophagaceae bacterium
CTGCTGCCGTTGAAACACTCCGCAAGGCCATGCTGGATGGTGACCGCGCAGCGCTGCTAAAAGTGAGTTCGCCCAACCTTAGTTACGGCCATTCAGGCGGCAAGGTAGAAGACCAGGCAGCATTTGTTGAAGCGCTGGCCAGTGGCGCCAATGATTTTGTAACCATCGACCTTTCAGAGCAAACTGTAAAAGTAACCGGCAATACCGCCATTGTACGCCATAAATTAAATGGTACCAGCAATGATGGTGGTAAACCAGGCGTGGTGAAGCTAAGCGTATTAACCGTTTGGGTAAAACAGGGAAAAGACTGGAAACTACTGGCACGCCAGGCCGTAAAGCTGACCTAGTGTATACAATATATTGAATCCATCCTATAACAGCGTCCGCCGGGCAACAGCAATCGATAGTTGTATGCGGACGCTGTTAATCTTACAAAGCCCATCTTCAGCAGTTGGATGGCCTACCTACAGCAACCCTCTTCACATAAACGATGATAAACTTGCAGACAATGAATGTATCCCTTACGCAGTATAGAACAGTAAAGACCATCAGCTTTCTTGTACTTCTTTTCTCACTTGCACTTAGCAGCGCTGCCCAGCAAAAATTCAATTATAAAACAGACAAGGCGCTGTTACAGACCATCAATAAGAACTTGGCGGATGCCACTGCACAGTACAGCCTGCTGATGAAGAACCTTCCGGCAGATTCCTTCCCTAAAACATTTTATCCTGCCACCGGCAAATACGGCTTCAGCAACTCCGGCTGGTGGTGCAGCGGTTTTTACCCGGGTACACTTCTTTATCTCTATGAACAAAATAAAAACCGCGCCTTGTATGATGAGGCCATGCGCATAGACGAATTGCTCAAAAAAGAACAGTTTAATACACATACGCATGATCTTGGCTTTATGATGTACTGCAGCTTTGGTAATGCCAACAGGCTGGCACCCTCTGCGGCTTACAAAGAAATTCTGCTCAACAGTGCAAAGTCGTTAAGCACACGCTTCAGTGCTGTTACCGGTTGTATTAAATCATGGGACTCAAAAGACCCCAATGATTTCCTGGTGATCATAGATAATATGATGAACCTTGAGCTCTTGTTCTGGGCAACCAAAGAAAGCGGTGATTCTTCCTTTTACAAAGTTGCCGTAACACATGCCAATACCACCATGAAAAATCATTTCAGGCCAGACTATAGTTCTTACCATGTACTTAATTACAACAATGAAACCGGCGCTGTAAAAGAAAAGAAAACAGCGCAGGGTTATGCCAATGAATCTGCCTGGGCACGCGGACAGGCATGGGGTCTTTATGGCTACACGGTAATGTACCGCGCCACAAAAGACAAGAAGTACCTGCAGCAGGCGCAACATATTGCCCACTTCATTTTATCTAACCCAAATCTGCCGGCCGATAAAGTGCCTTATTGGGATTACAATGCACCCGGTATGCCCAATGTGCTGCGCGATGCTTCTGCGGCCGCCATTGCCGCTTCTGCGCTGATAGAATTGAGCGGCTACGCTGCCCCCGCGCAACGCAAAGAATACATGCAGGCTGCTGAAACCATGCTCAGGTCTTTGTCTGCGGCGCCGTACAAAGCAACTGTTGGCAGTAACGGTGGATTCTTGTTACAGCATTCCGTGGGCCACCTGCCGCAAAAGTCTGAAGTAGACGTGCCGCTAACCTATGCAGATTATTATTTTGTAGAAGCCATGGTACGGTATAAAGCATTGGGAAAATGAAGAAAGCATTTTTTGTAGGGTTCTTATTGATGTCCTTTTTACAACAGGGTCTTGCACAGCCTTTGCAACAACCAAGCAACGACAGAGCCACCTGGTTACTGTACCTCGACAAACTGGCCGCACCTGTTTTGTCGGCTCTGGCCCGGGACAAGCTGAAAGAAACCATGCCGCTGGTACTGTCTGTGCGGGTAGACAATAAGGAAGCAAGAACAAGGGCTGCCTACCTGGAAGCCTTTGCGCGCGTTATGACCGGCATAGCACCCTGGCTGAACGCAGAGGGCGGCAGCGCAGAAGAGATGGCACTGCGTGCAAAATACCGTGGCTGGGCCATCAGCGCCATAGATAATGCCAGCAATCCTGCTGCCAAAGACTATATGAGCTGGACGGGCGGGCAGCCTCTGGTAGACGCTTCTTTTCTTGCACTGGCGCTGGTAAGATGTCCCTGGCTTTGGACGCACCTGGAGAAGCGCGTACAGCAACAGCTGGTAAATGCGTTTACGCTTACCCGTGAGATAGTGCCGGGCTACAATAATTGGATCCTTTTTTCAGGCATGATAGAGGCTTTCTTCTGTAAATACCAATTGCCCTATGATGCATTGCGCATAGAATATGGCATCCGCGAGTTTGCTACCCATTGGTATGTTGGCGATGGATTGTTCTCAGACGGCCAACAATACCATTGGGACTACTACAACAGTTATGTTATACAGCCTTTTCTTGCCAATATATTAGCAACCCTGGTCAACACGCCCCATCCCTATGATTGGTTTGCGCCCCGGCTACAGAAAATTACCCAACGCTATGCCGTATTGCTGGAGCGTATGATAAATACCGACGGCAGTTTTCCGGTAACCGGTCGCTCTATCGTATACCGCGGTGCCGCCTTTCATCACCTGGCAGATATGGCCCTCAGAAAACAATTACCGCCATCGCTGCCGGCTGGGCAGGTGCGCGCTGCTCTCAGCGCGGTGCTGCAAAAAACACTGGCGCCGCCTGCTACCTTTACAAAAGATGGATGGCTGCAAATTGGTTTGTACGGAAACCAGCCCGGCCTGGCAGACAGTTATATTAATACCGGCAGCCTCTATCTCTGTTCAACAATATTATTGCCGCTGGGTTTGCCTGCAAATGATGAATTCTGGACCGCACCCTCACTGCCATGGACATCCGTAAAAGTTTGGAGCGGACAAGATATGCCTGCAGACCATGCGCTGGAACTTCCTTAGAAAAACGATGCCGTGTGCTGCTATAAAAAATTGCCATGAATAAATTATTCGGCCTTTGCATTGCCTTATTGTTGCTGCAGTCAGGCAATGCGCAACGGGCAGACAGCGTGTACCTGTTTTCTTACTTTAAGGGCAATGGTGAAGATGGTCTTCACCTGGCATACAGCAATGATGGTTATCAATGGCAGGCGTTAAAAAACGATAGTTCCTTTCTGACACCCCAAGTGGCCAAAGATAAACTGATGCGCGATCCCTGTATTATACACGGCGCAGACCATCGCTTTCATATGGTATGGACCGTAAGCTGGAACGATCGTGGCATCGGATACGCCAGCTCGCCCGACTTACTGCATTGGAGCCAGCAGCAGTTTATTCCTGTAATGAAAGTTGAACCCAATGCCCGCAATTGCTGGGCACCGGAAATATTCTATGATGCTCCTTCATCCCGCTATATGATATATTGGGCCAGCACCATTCCCGGCCGTTTTATGGAAGGTGATACTGCGGGAGACGACAAATACAACCATCGCCTGTATTACGTTACCACCAACGACTTCAACACTTTTAGTAAAACAGCCTTGCTCTACAACCAGGGTTTTAATGTTATTGATGCCACCATTCAGCGATCCGGTAAGCAGTATATCATGTTTTTAAAAGATGAAACAAAAAAGCCGCCGCAAAAGAACCTGCGCATAGCCATTAGCGATAGTCTCAGCACCGGTTACGGCAAGCCTTCAGCGCCTATCACCGGTAAGTACTGGGCAGAAGGACCCACCGTTATTACAATAAAGGGCGAATGGTTTGTGTACTTCGACAAGTATACAGAACATCGCTACGGGGCGGTAAAGTCGGCCGACCTGCTACACTGGACAGATATTTCAGCGAGCGTTCATTTCCCGGAAGGCACAAGGCATGGAACCGTTTTTACCCTTTCGCGCAAAGAATTTGATCAACTGCAGGCTGCTGCTGGCCGGTAACGCCCCGGCTTTATTAGCTTTATGCAGGATACAACAGGATGGATGCCGGTGCTTATGTAGTAACTTCCCCCTGTAAAGAATGCCTGCCATGATAAAGTTCCTTCGCGTCCTCGCGCTCATTGTTCCCGCACAGTTGTTGGTGATTATTATGCTTGGCAATATCCGTTTGCCGGCCATTATTGCAGACAATATGGTGCTGCAACAAAACAGCAGGGTGAGCCTCTGGGGCTGGGCAGACCCCAAGGAGAAAGTAACCGTCACCGCCAGTTGGAATAATACACCAGTTGTTGCCATTGCGGATGCCAGTGGCCGGTGGAAGTTGTCAATGGCCACCAGCAAAGCAGGCGGACCGTACCGCCTGCAATTTGCCGGTACCAACAGCATTGAAATAAACAACGTGTTGCTGGGAGAAGTATGGCTGGCCTCGGGCCAGTCTAATATGGAATTTTTCATGAAAAAAATGGGTGGGGGCTACACCGGCGTGCTCAATTACGAGGAGGAAATAAAGGCGGCCGATTACCCCTTGATCCGCAGCATTGATATCCCCAACAAAGTGGCTGATGAACCACAGAAGGATTTTTCAGGCGCATGGAAAGTATGCTCGCCGCAAACAGCCGATACCTTTTCAGCAGTGGCCTATTATTTTGCAAGATCTGTTTTTAAAGCCACGGGTTACCCGGTGGGCATCATCAATGCCACCTGGGGCGGCACACCGGCAGAATCATGGACAAAAAAAGAAGTACTGGCAGCCGACAGTAGTTTTAAGGTTATACTTGACCGTTATAATAAACAATGTGAAGAATACCCGGTAGCCTTTGAAAAATACAAACAGGCGCTGGAAAAATGGCGGGCAGATACCGCGGCCAGCAAGCCACCCGCACCGCGCGAGCCCATGGGTCCGCATCACAGTAACTCTCCCTATAAATTGTACAATGGCATGATTGCACCCGTACTGCCCTACACTATTAAGGGATGCATTTGGTACCAGGGAGAAGCTAACGCGGGCAGGGCGGCGCAATACCAGCGTCTCTTCCCCGCTATGATCAATAGTTGGCGGGCGGAGTTTCACAATAAAAACATGCCCTTCTATTTTGTACAGATATCACCACACAGGAGCCAGCATCCTGAAATTCGGGAAGCACAATTCTATACGCTCAGGCATGTGCCGCATACAGGCATGGTGGTTACCACAGACAATGGAGACTCACTGGATATTCACCCACGCAATAAGCAACTGGTGGGTGAGCGCCTGGCCCTATGGCCACTAAAATATGATTATGGGAAGAAAAACCTGGTGGCCAGCGGGCCGCTATACAAAGCCATGAAAAAAGAAGGCAATAAAATCAGGATCTATTTTGAAGAAGCAGATGGGTTGGTATTTAAAGGCAACAAAGCAGCAGAGTTTACCATTGCTTCGGCAGATCAGCATTTTGTGCCCGCAATGGCGAGCATTGAAGGCAATACAATACTGGTTTGGAGCGACGCC
>DATJGC010000597.1:0-3832 GCA_035495345.1 Chitinophagaceae bacterium
GCCACTGCGGCCACCAAAGACGCCAGCAGTATACTCATTTTAGAAGCTATAATGGTTTGCTCATCACTAAATGCCAGGTTGGTGATAAAAATGCTCATGGTAAAACCAATGCCACCCAACAATGAAACCCCCAATAACTGGCCCCAGTTAATACCAGGAGCAAGGCTGGCAATTTTGTAACGAACCGCCAGCTTGCTTACCAGGAAGATACCCGCAAATTTTCCCAGCACCAACCCGGCAATAATGCCAATGGCATTGCTACTGCTAAAACTGGCTGCAATATCATCCGGAAAAATAATGGCGGTATTAGCCAATGCAAAGATGGGCAATATGATAAATGCTACCGGTTTGTGCAACGCATGTTGCAGACGGTGGGAGAGCCCCCCGGCGTTTCTTTTCTCAAAGGGAATAACAAAGGCCAGCAATACGCCCGCAATGGTAGCGTGAACGCCTGATTGCAGCATGCAATACCATACAATGATGCCGCCCAGCAAATACAGTGGTAGAAAGAATATCTTTCTTCTTCCCGCAATAAACAAAAGCGCCAGTACCAATAATGCCGCGCCAAAGTAGTAGATGGAAAACCCCTTGGTATAAAAAAAGGCAATGACGGTAATGGCGCCCAGGTCGTCAATAATGGCCAATGCAGTGAGGAATATCTTCAGCGCCAGCGGAACGCGTTTGCCTGCCAGCGATAATATACCGAGTGCAAAGGCAATATCCGTTGCCATGGGTATACCAAAGCCAGGCTGGGTGGCCGTACCGGCGTTAAAAAATAGATGTATCAACGCAGGAAACAGCATGCCTCCGGCAGCGGCCAACACGGGTAAGAGCGCATTCTTAATGCTTGATAATTCACCGACATAGAGCTCACGCTCAATTTCCAGTCCTACCAACAGGAAGAAAATTGCCATCAGACCATCATTGATCCAATGCGAGATGCTGTAATCCAGTCGCAGGCCCGCAAAGGACAGGTTTAGGGGCAGGTGAAAAAAATGCGTGTAAGCATCCCCGATAGCGCTATTGGCAAGGCCTAGCGAAACAAGGGTACAGCCAATCAAGACAAAGCCGCTTGCTTTCTCGCTTTGTGAAAACTCTTTGAAGAGCGCGGAGATTTTCATGCGGCAAAGCTAGCCAATTTGTGAGTGCCGATGGTAGTGCAATGGCAGACCTGGTAGAACTATTGGAAGTATGAATGAGATTACTGATACTGCCTGTTTATGAGCTTAGCTTTTCCAAAACGCTATCCAGCCTGTCGTGTGAGTCAAGCACGCCTTTTTCCATACCAGACTGCAACATGCCATCACGGTCTGCTACGGACTGAAACACTGAATGCGTGGTGAGGCGTGTTCTTCCGCCGGGCAATGCTTCCAGTCGGGCAGTTTCAAGGGCCACATGGCCTTTTTCTGACAATCCTTCAAATTCAAAGGTTTGAATGATGCGTTCAGGGAAGCTTACTTCATGTACCACGCCCCGAAAAGCATAGGAGTGTTGGCCGCGGCTGTGGATATAACGGTAATGCCCATTGTTTTTAATATTGAACTGGTCAATGGTCATTGTAATATCTTTTGGACCCAGCCATTGTACCACCAGCGAGGGATCGGTCAGGGCTTTAAAGACCAGTTCCCGTGGGGCTTCAAAGTCGCGCGTAATAAAAATTTCCTGTTTGCCGGGCTCGGCCTTAATCTGGGTAGCATTTTTTGTAGTATTCATAATGACAACGTTTATGGAGGTTAAAAAATGAATGAATGGTTATTTTTTTCGCCTGGGCGATTTCTTTTTTTTCTGTAAATCGGCCAGCAGGTGATCCAGCGCATCAAAGCGTTCGGCCCATTGGCGGCGGTATTGTTCGGCCCATTGGGCCACTTCACTGAGCGGCGCCAGGCTGGCTTCGCAAAAGCGTTCACGGCCTTTTTGTTTGATGATAATAAGGCCGCACTCTGTCAGTATTTTGATATGCTGCGATATGGCGGGCCGGCTAACATCAAACTGTTCCGCAATGCTGTTAAGGTTCATTGACTCTTTGGCAATCAACTGGATAATGCCCCTGCGGGTAGGGTCTGCAATGGCCTGGAATACGTCTCTTCTTGTCTGCATTTATTATGTAAGTATTTGCTTACACAAATTTATAGGTAAGCATTCACTTACGCAAATAATTTTAAAAATTATTTTTTGCTGCTGTAAAGTGGGTGTCAAATAAAGAATGACAGGTTAACAACTTTTTCTTCAATACGTACAACGTTTTGATAATATAAAGGCTCATATGGCATGGTATTGATGCAAAAAATCATTGGGCGTTTCTACGGTCACTCCCGTATTTTTGCCTGCATCTGGATGGTATGTTTTTATTGATTACCCATGCTTGAAACTAAAAGAGACGCTATAAGAAACCGGCTGATTAAAATGTACAAGGCCGCCAATGCGGGCCACGTCGGTTCTGCTTTATCCAGCCTGGAGATAATGGTATTCATACGGTTTGCGCTGCTGCAGCCTGACGATAAATTTATTTTGTCAAAGGGTCATGCCGCAGCCCTTCTCTACAGTGCGCTTGCAGAAGAGGGCCTGATAACCCCAGAAGAAATTGCCAGCTTTTATGCCAATAATACCTGTCTTCCGGCGCATCCGCCGGTAAATAAATTTGCGGCCATTCCTTTTGCCACTGGCAGCCTTGGTCATGGCCTTTCATTAAGTGCAGGTTTTGCACTGGCCGCCAAATTGAAAAAACAGCACCATCGTATTTTTTGCATTACTTCAGACGGTGAGATCAATGAAGGCAGCACCTGGGAAGCAGCCCTTTTTATAGCACATCACCAGTTGAAAAATATTACCTGGTTTATAGATCGCAATTACCTGCAAGGGTTTGGATACACAGAAGATGTGCTGGCCCTTGAACCGCTCGATAAAAAACTGGAAAGCTTTGGCTTCCAGGTGGCAAAGGCAGATGGTCATGATTTTGATTCACTCCGCAACGCCATGGCATCTTATACCGGTGATAAGCCCCTGGTGATCATTTGCAATACACTGAAAGGTAGAAATATGAGCCTTGAAAATACAGTGGCATCTCACTACCTGCCTTTAACAGAAGAAGACTATTACAAACTAATCCAGTAGCGCATGCGGAAAGAATTTGCAGACGCCATAATAAAAGTAGCCCGCGCCAATGAAAAACTGGTCTTTATGACCGGAGACCTTGGCTTTATGGCATTGGAGCCCGTAAAAGAAGCCATGGGAGAGCGGTTTATCAATACCGGCGTAGCTGAACAAAACATGGCCAGCATGGCTGCATCACTGGCTGCTGAAGGCTTCATTCCATTTATCTATAGCATCTCTCCGTTTATTACCTTACGGCCTTATGAGCAATTGAGAAACGATATATGTCTGCATAACCTGGGCGTAAAGGTAATTGCCAACGGTGGCGGGTATGGTTATGGCATCATGGGAAGTACGCACCATAATATTGAAGATATTGGTTGCATGCGCATACTGCCCAATATGAAAGTATACGTGCCTTTTACCGGTGCAGATGTAGAAGCCTGTGTGCAGGAGATGACGCAAAATACGGCCCCTAACTACCTCCGTTTAAACCTGGCCTCATTGCAACCTGCCGTGCCGCCCTTTGCGCAATGGAGACAGCTACATACTGCAACAAATGCTGCCGGCGCCATTGTAATTGCCACCGGCACTGTGGCGGATAATCTTTTTGCACTGCCGCAGGGGCTATTGTCTCAACTCACTATCTGGCTGGTAAGCCTCTTTCCGGTTACCGTGTTGCCAGAAACCCTGCTCAGGCAAATCAGCGAAACAAAGAATATCATTACGCTGGAAGAACACC
>DATJGC010000598.1:0-3695 GCA_035495345.1 Chitinophagaceae bacterium
TGATGCTGGAGGTGCTGGGCCATGTAAATACCGGGTCGGGTAGGAGTTACCTGGACCTTGCCCCATCTGCACAGCTGATTTTTAATAGCGTAAGCAGGATGGATATTGGTTATAAAAAACAGGTCTATAGCCATCTCTTACGTACTGCACCGAATGGCTTCTTTATACGACTAGAATATAATTTCTTCAATGCATTCTAAGACGCCTGTTCAAGGCGTTTTTTTGCTAACGAGTTGTTGATAGCAGCCATCTTCCTACGGGTACTTGCAATCACTTTTTCATTGATTGCGTACATCATTACATTTCTCACACAGATCCTTCCATTGTAGTCCATAATTGTTGCTGGCTTGTTGTCCGTTTCTGACAGCATGCTGTCTTTTGGAGCGCTGAAAGCCACAGTAGCTTTGTATTCTACAATAACAATTAAATTAAAATACAATGAAAAAGACAGTATTCGCATTACAGGTGATAGGCCTGGTGGTTATGTTACCCATGCTGGCAATGCTTGAATTGAATCATGTGCCGCTTCATCAAAACATTGCTCCGGACCCCGCTACAACAATTGACGTATTACCAGCCACAACCGCTGGTACCAAAGCAGTCGATGCTGTAACCATCTCATTGCAAACCTTTTTGTTTACAATAACCTTATAAAACTGCTATCATGACTAAAAGAATTATTGTACTAAGTATGGTCTTGTTTTATGCTGCGGGTATGCAAGCACAAGCCGACAGTTCCAAAGTAGAACAGTATTGCCAGTTGATGGTGACCCAGCGCATGCTCAGCAACAAAGTGACCGTTGATATTGACTATGGTGATGAGAAAAGTTATTGGAAAGACAGCAGGCTCACATCCAGTGATGGCAGACTCAAGAGATTCAATACAATCATAGACGCCATGAATTATATGGGGCAGGCAGGTTGGACATTTATCAGTGCCTACCCCGTTCATATCGGCTCCACAGAAATATTCCATTTTGCTTTTAGAAAGCAATTCTCAAAAGCTGGTCTGCCACAATGAAAGGCAGCCGCCGCCACCAACAACTAAAAGACTCGTTATGAAAATACTAACATTATCTGCATCATTTGTGCTGTTTCTGGCACTCCTGGCAATAAGTTTCAATGCCTGCAGGCCCGTGCGCAACATGACCCACCCGCCAGCGCCATGGAGCGGCGATAGTTATGTTCAATCTCCAACTCCCGCCCACCAGGCGGGAAAAAAGAATATATTCATCATTGCGGATGCAGCCACCACCGTATTGTTTGATATGCTGGCACCGTTTTATCTTTTTAATGCAACAGGCAATGCCAATGTGTATATTATTGCCAAAGACAATACACCGATACTGGTAAAACGTGATTTGTTTGTTTGCCCACAAATAACTTTCGCCCAGGCAGACTCCCTGCAATTGCATGCTGATGTTATTGTTGTGCCGGCATTATCCAAAAGGGATGAACAGCAGGATACAACAGTGGTTAACTGGATTAAAACCCATTTTTCCGGCCAGACCAAATTACTGGCCATCTGTGATGGTGCGTCAACCGCCGCCGCTACGGGTTTGTATGATGGAAAGCCGTTGACATGCCATGCTTCGGACTATGCAAATTTGAAGCAGCATTTTAGTAAACCCGAATGGGTACAAAACCTTGCCGTTACAAAAAGCGGTAACCTGTACAGCACCGCGGGCGTATCCAATGCCGTTGAAGGAAGCCTCAGGGTAATTTCAGATGTATTTGACACTCAAACCATGCAAAAAGTGCTCAAGGGCATTGCTTACCCGGCCGCTGCCATTAAAACAGGTCACAACAGTATCGCGCTGAGCGGCAGCAATAAATTTACGGTTGTTAAGAAAATACTTTTCCGAAAGAATAGAAAGATCGCCTTGTTGATAGAAGACGGCATTGATGAATTTGAACTCGCCTGCATTACGGAAACCTATGGCCGAACGCTTCCCGCCTGTTTAAGCGTAATTAATCTGAACAGCTCCAGCATCCACACAAAATATGGACTCAGCTTATTGACAACGGTGGATCATAGTAGGGGCGGGTTCGATGAATTGCATGTGCCGTTTGCAAGATTATTGTCGGCCCAGGAACAGGCTTTCTTTAGAAACACAGCCATTGTTCACTACGAGGGGGCGCCACAGCAATACCTGATAGATGTTTGCTTACAAAGAATTGCAATGCATTATGGCAGTCGCTTCAGGGACTTTGTAAAAATTTCACTGGATTATAATTGACACAGCTAAAAGATAACCATCGAAGGGAGTAAACGTAGAATTAGAGGTTATTTCGGTCTGTCATTGTTTGGCCGCACGGCCTGTTTTGAACGAATCTAACTTTACAATGGAAAAGAATGTAGCCATACTCATGGCAGATTTATCCGGGTATAGCGCGCTCACAGAGGTGCACGGCGCCTGGTCTGCTGCCAACCTCATAGACAGGTATATTGCTATTGCCAAAAATTGCCTGGTGGGAGATACAAGGTTGCACCAGCAAACGGGGGATGAACTATTGTTTATAGCAGACTCGCCCGACGCTATCCTGGCAACTGCCAAATCGTTGGCGATGGCAACCGCGGGTGAAGCCTATTTTCTCCAGGTACATGGTGGGCTGCACTATGGAAAATTGTTGAAAAGGGGAGCGAACTATTTTGGAACTGCGCTCAACCTGGCGGCCAGGATAGCCGCAAAAGCAGCCGCCGGTACCTTTTATTGTTCTGCTGAATTTGCCGCCAGTATTAGCGGTCCTGCAGCCGGAATAGTACAATCCAAAGGAAACCATCAGCTAAAAAATATCAGCGGCGAAAAAGAATTGTTTGAGGTAAGCATCGCCAGCAACAGTACAAATTATATAGACCCGGTTTGCCGCATGTTAATTCATCACCCGCAGACTGCACTCCGTTACGCGGGCGAAGAGGGTGTTTATTTCTGCTCTCAGCACTGCCTGCAAACGTATACAGCAGCCCGGGATTTTCATCAACCCAAACCGCTGTAATACGTATCGCAACAACTACTTTTTATTCATTCACAATATAAACGCAAAACAATGACTGCCGCGCTCATAGGTATCGTATCAGGAATCATAACTATTGTACTGATTGCTTTTTTAAAATTGCGTGATATAAAATTGGTGTACGGGCTGGTACTCTCCGGCATTGGATTTCTGTATGTAGGGTATGTCTGGACGGATCTTACAGCCTTTATCATCTGTGCCCTGCAGGCCATTGTATTCCTGCTATTGGGATATTATGGCGTTAAAAAAGAGGGCCATTTACTGGCGCTTGGCTATATGCTGCACGGCGCCTGGGATATGATCTATAATTATTTTGCTGCGCCAGGCCTTGTTCCACCACACTATGATTGGTTTTGTTTATCCATCGATGGTACGATTGGTATTTACCTGTTCCTCTATAAACCTGGGTTTCCTTTTATAAAAAACAATCCATAAACTCATCATTATGCCTGGTACTAACCTGCTGATAAAAAATATGGTTTGTAACCGTTGTGTACTGGCGGTAGAAAAAATATTGCTCAGCGAAGCCATCCCGTTCCAGGCAGTAATGCTTGGCCAGGTCATTCTGAGCAGGGCGTTAACAGAAGATCAGAAAAGCCGGCTGGTCACCCGTTGCCGCGCCATCGGCTTTGAATTGATCGACAGCCGTACCACCACCCTGGTAGAAAGCATAAAATTGC
>DATJGC010000599.1:0-5340 GCA_035495345.1 Chitinophagaceae bacterium
CCGGCATTTATAAAACCAACATCAACTGTATGATTGCCAACCGGGTGCGCTCAACATTTTCCAGCCGTTGACAATGACGGAACCCTGCCGAATGGTTCTTCTCGTTTTGCATGCCAGGCTCCAGTGGCGGTGAGCTGGTTGATCAGCCTTCCCCACCCTCTCTAACTTGCCTCTAAGAGCAACAATTATTCCAGTCCAGGTATTTTTTCTAATACCTACATGGTGAGGACGGAACTTGCTAGGTAATTACATATAAATCAGTCTTTTAACCTGTAATTGGTTGTGCGCTAAAGTTTCACAGCCTATTTTAGCCATACTAATCCTAATACCTTGAAACGCCCCAACTTTTTTCTACACTGCCTCGGCATATTACTCACCTGTATGGCAAGCTTTGCCGCGGAGGCGCAGGTTTGCCCGGGTGGCGGAAGTAATTTCTCCTCCGCCGTCAGTTTTGACCCCGCATGGATCTATGGTTGCAATACCGGAACTTCCTGTAATGGCGGGGTGGCCTTCGACAACCGCAATGCCTGCGAACCGATCACCAGCATGGATGCCTGCGCACCTGCTCCTATTTGTGGTGTATTGGGAAACAGTGGCTCGGATATCTGGTTCCGGTTTTATGCCAGCAATGCTACTGCCTTGATTTCATGCTTTCAAAACACCTCATTGGTATTGGGAATACAGGCATTCAGCGGGGGCCTTACCTGCGGCTCACTGGTTACCATTGGGTGTGCATTGTCTTTAGGGCCCAGCAGCGGGGTGCAGTTACGACTTAACGGTCTTCAGCCAGGCACTCTATACTATTTCCGGATTTTTGGAAGCGCTAACCCAGTGTCTCAAAGAACAGGTTTATACTGCTTCTGTGGTTCTACAGGTTTGGGTAATTACCTTATATTGCCGGTACTCATAAATCAGGTACAGGCCAAAGTGCTTAACCAAACGGCGGCCATACGGTGGCGGGCTACCACGCATGATGCAAGTCACCATTTTGTGCTGGAGAGAAGTGAAGATGCCATACACTATACAGAAGTGCAATCTGCAACCGTATCCTCGCCCGGAGTGGAACAGGAATACAGCCTGGTGGACCAGCCCGCGTCAAACGGAACTTATTATTACCGTATAAAAAATGCGTATGCAGATGGCCGTTATGATTACAGCGAAACAGTATCGGTAAAGATAAACGGGCTTCCCGCTGTAGCGCTGGCCAGTAATTGCGTGAAGGACCATTTGCAGGTGAGGTCTGCCGGTAACCTGCTGGCTGAAATAGTAGACATAACAGGCAAACCGCTCAAAAGATATTCACTGGCTGCGGGCAATAACATGCTGGCAGTGGCCGACCTTCGTTGCGGCCTTTACCTGCTGCGTTGCCCAAAGACGGGCGAAACACAAAGATTTATTGTATCCCGATAACGCAACGTTAGCCCCGGGCAGCCTCACGCCCGTTGTTCAGTACCCCAATGAGCGATTGAATATCATCTTTCAGCATGCCGGAGGCTTCATCAAACAGTGCATCCTTTGCCTTCTTTGCATGTTTGTTACTGGTAGACATTTTTATCTGCTGGCGTATTGTTTCTAATGAATCATAGAAAACGGCCGTATTGGTTTCATACCATGCATTAATGCCTTCAATTTGTCCTAATAGGGTCGTGTAATTATTCAGCACCTCATTAATGGCCACAACGTTTTCAGCTGAATGCCGGCGGGGAATGCTATTGTATAAATCCTGCAGGCTTGCACCATAATCTTCCATAAACTGCTTATTTGTATGCGAAGCTAGCTAAATGCCGGCATTGCCAGCCCGGGAACCTTAGAGAATGCCCGGGCATGCAATACAGTGAATGATAAGCGTGTGAGTTTGTTATTTTACCCGGCTACTGGCCAATAATTTTCAGAAACTCATCTTTCTTTCTGCGGGAAACGTCTACATAATTGCCGTTTTGCATTTCAATCTGGCCGCCATCGCCCTTTATATACCGTTTGATATAGTGCAGGTTGATAATATGTGAATGATGCGTGCGGAAAAAGAATTCTTCGGGCAATAGTTCTTCAAATTCCTTCAGCGTTTTGGAAGCTACCATCTTGGTTTTGCCATTAAAATAGATGGTGGTGTAATTGCTGTTAGCTTCCAGGTGCACCACCTCATTGATATCATAAAAAAACAATCCCTCCAGTGCAGGGATGGCCAGTTTCTGGAAAGGCATGGGCTGCTGTTGCATGTTCTGGCGAAGCAACTCTACCTGTTTCTTTACCTGTGTATCTTTTACATCCTGGATTTTACTGACTGCCGTTTTTAGTTCTTCAATATCTATCGGCTTTAAGAGATAATCAAAGGCTGCAAAACGAATGGCCTTGATGGCATATTGATCGTACGCCGTGGTGAAGATGATATGAAAACTCTTGTCCTCTATTTCATTGAGCATATCAAAGCCGTTCATCCGGGGCATTTCAATATCCAGGAACACCACGCGCGGGTGATGGTGTTCTATCAGGAAGATACCTTCCGGACCGTTGTCCGCTTCTGCCACTACTTCAATTTGCGGGCAGTAATCGGCCAGCTTCTGCCGCAGTGCCAGCCGGCCCTTGGCTTCATCATCTATAATAATGGCTTTGTAGGTCATATGATATTCAGGTGTACCAGCACATTGGTGCCGGCGGGTTGCCCGCCCTCATAAAGGTCGGTAATCTCTACAGATGGCGATGCTTCTTTATTAAACAATTTTACTCTTTCCAATGTCATTTCAATGCCGTAAGATTTGCCGGGGCGCGACTGCATCTGGCCGGCTGCCTTCCGCCCCACCCCATTGTCTGTGATGGAATAAAAAATCTGGCGTTCTGTTTTACTAATCATTATCTGCAGCAGGCCTTTATTATCATCCCGGTTGCGAAGGCCGTGGATGATGGCGTTCTCCACAAAAGGCTGTATGATCAGGGGCGGCACTTTGTAATCGCTGTTCATCAGCTCATCATCTATAATGATATCGGTGGTAAACTTGTTTTCGCTGCGCTGAATTTCAAGTTCAATATACAGTTTGAGCGTTTCAATGTCTTTTGAGAATGATATCACATCCTGCTTGCTGCTGTCCAGCACATTGCGTATCAGCTTTGCAAATTTGTTGAGGTAGAGCGTGGCATTGTACTTATCATTGCTTTGTATAAATGCATCGATGCTGTTAAGGCTGTTGAAGATGAAATGCGGGTTCATCTGAGAGCGCAGCACCTGCATCTGTGTTTCTGCAATGTTTTGCCGAAGTTTTGATTCTGCTGTCTTCTTGCTGTTTTGTATTGACTTGTATACCACCGCTGCAATGCCAATGATCAGCAGCAGGGAAATACCCACCGCCAGCAGCATGGCATTTTTTACTGCCAGCTCCTTGTTTTGCAACCGCGTAAACTCCAGCAGGTGGGCGTTTTCAATTTCTTTTCTTTTTACCATCCATTCTGTTTCCTTGATGGCAACATTGCGCTGGTTGTTTTCTGAATACAGCGAGTCTGCGTACAGCCGGTAATTTTTGAACCAGGCCATGGATGAGTCTTTATTGTTCTTCTCATCAAATACGAAGGAAAGCTGGTGTGCTACTTCAGTAAGGCGCTGCAGGTTGGCGGGGTCACTGGCAATACGCAGGGCTTTTCTCAGCAGGTTTAATTTATCATCTGTGCTGATGCCTTTCAGGTATTTTACTTCTGCCAGGTACACATTGTATTCATTGGTAGGAAGGCTGTAGTATTTTGATTCATTTACGGCTTTATCAAAATAAAACAATGCCGAATCACGCTGGTTGTTGATGGCATGCAGCTTGCCAAAGCCCAGGTAGAAAAGCGAGAACACGGAACTGTCTTTAGAACGCCGGGCAAATTCCATCCCCCTGATAAGGTTGTTCTTTGCACTGTCGTACAGCTTTTCTTCCATATCACACTGCTGCAGCAACTCGTAATTAATGGCAACGCCTCTCCAGGCAGCAATGGCTGAATTGATATCTATCGCTTCCCTTGTATAACGCCGGCATTTGGCAAAGTCCCTGAGTATACGAAAATTCTCCCCCACGTTATTGAGCGAGACTGCTTTCAGCCGTTGGGCATTGCATGATTCTGCATATTCAATGGCTTTGAAATAGGCTTTGTTGCTGGCGTCGAAATTGCCTGAGAAGCTGAAGAGAATGCCCAGGTTGATCTGTGCCAGCCCTTTGCCGTATACAAAGTTGAGGCTGTCACTGTAATAAGACACCTTTTCATAGTAATAAAAAGAGCGTTTCACATCTTTGTCGATGCCACGGTAACTGATGCGGTGCAGTGTAAGGATATACTGTGAATCTACCGTTGGATGCGTGTTTACCCAATCTACCATGCTGTCTACAAACCTGTTTTGCGCATGAGCATGGAAGTTAGACAACAGAAAAAGGAAGATAATATAGACATACAGGTGGCGCGAACCCCTCCACCAAAACGATCTGCAAAAATATCTCGTACCCTCTGTCATAATAGCAACTTGCAAAAGAACGGTTGTTGCAGCAGTGTTTATTGCACCTGCTGCAGGTATAGTAATATGGCTTTCATCTCGTCATCTGTATAGGTGAGGTGGCGCCAGGGCATTGCATCACTCAGCTGTTTGCCTTCAGGTGTTTTACCAGTGCGGATGGTAGTAATAAAACCTTCTGCCTGCCATTTACCGGGATGGCCGGTGGCACTGATATCCGGAATGGGCGGTTCATTGGGTGCATGAGAAGGACCGCCCTTCATATTATTACCATGGCATCCGCGACAGGTGGTGGCCAGGTAACTGCCGTAAGCAACGGTTACGCCGGGGGTTATTACGTCTTTGGCCACCGCATTATGGTCTATCATCTCTGCGGGCAGCAAGGGATACTTATTTAAAAAAGTAAGCAGCCTGCCCAGCGGCTTTAATGATTTAGCGGGCACAGTGTGATCAACCGGTGGTTGTTTTTTTACAAAGGAGATCAATTGACCCAGCTGTTCTTTAGACAACTGGTAAATATCCTGCGAAGGCATAAACCAGGCAGAACGATGGTCTTTGCGCAGGCCATGCCGCAATATGCGCACCCAATCTTCATCTGTATAGTTAATCCCTCCTTTTCCGGCGGTGATATTGGCAGCATACAGAACGCCCAAGGGTGAAGATGGCTCCAGGAAGGGCCTTCCGCCTTCCAGGTGCTCGCCATGGCAGCCAAGGCAACCACGGTTTTCAGCAATATGCCTTCCGGCAATATAAGATGCACTATCCACGGGAATCTGTATCACTTCATCTGTAACCGTATACGTTTTGTTGATGCGCGATTCTGTATTGAAATACACAAACAGGTAAAAAGCCAGTATCAATACCAGGAG
>DATJGC010000600.1:0-5058 GCA_035495345.1 Chitinophagaceae bacterium
TTGGTGCTGGCCATTTTGTTTTCCGGTATTTCTACCTGCACATTGTAACCAAGACCGGCCTTTTCATCTATCCACACATTTTTTTCTGTAAAGCGAGAGGAAGAAGTTGAAGCAATCAGCGAGCGCGAAATATCACTAACGTCTACGCCCAGTTGCGCGGCCCTGATGCGGTCTATATTGATGTTGATGGCAGGGTATTTTACAGACTGGCCAATCTGCACATCACGCAGGTAGCTTATTTGCTGCAATTTTGCTACCATCTTATTGGCGTACTCAACATTTAATTTCTTGTTCTTACCGCTGATTTTTACTTCAATGGGTGTGGGAGAACCCTGGCTAAGTATCTTATCTGTAAGTTCTATCGGTTCAAAAGAAATGGCCACATCGGGCATTGCCTTTTTGATATTGTTGCGAAACTGTTCTTTCAACTCATCCAGGTTTACTTTATACCCCTCCTTTAACGCTACCTGTAACACGGCTTCATGAGAACCACTCATAAACAAGTAGAGCGGACTGCTGGAGAACTGTCCGGGATGCTGTCCTACAAATGCAGAAGTAATGGCAATATTTTCTTTGCCTACCGTTTTCTTTAATACTTCCAGTGCTGTCAGCAATTTTTCTTCTGTACGTTCAAGCCTTGTGCCGTCGGGGGCTCTTAAACGTACCTGGAACTGGCCTGAGTTTACCTTTGGCAAAACATCTCTGCCAATCTTCATAAACAGTACAGCGGCAACGCCGGTAATGATCAGCACATATAAAACCGTTACCACTTTTTTATAGGGCAGCAGGCGGTTGAGAAAACGCATGTACCTCGCCCTGAACCTTTCAAAGCGGGTGAGTTTTCCTGCTGTTCCATGACCAGATTGCAGCAATGTTTTCTTTTGATCCCAGGTATCAGCTTCTGCCGCTGCATCTACGGTGTAGTTGGCATAGCTCTCTTTTGTTTCTTTCACCTTTCCGTGCGGTTTCATAATCCAATTGGCCAGTACCGGCACAAAGGTTTGCGCCAGCAGGTAAGACACAATCATTGAAAAGGCAATAGAAAGCGCTAACGGTAAAAACAAAGAGCCGGTAATGCCCGTCATGGTAAACGCGGGTGCAAAAACCGCCAGTATACAAAATAGAATCAGCAGTTTTGGAAAGGCAATTTCCTGGCAGGCATCCCAGATGGCCAGTGCTTTGGGTTTGCCCATGTCCATATGCTGGTGAATATTTTCAATGGTAACCGTAGATTCATCTACCAATATGCCAATGGCCAGCGATAGACCGCTCAGGGTCATAATATTGATGGTCTGGTGAAACAGAGACAGAAATAATACGCCGGCAATGATGGAAGTAGGGATGGTTAGGATAACGATCAACGCGCCCCGTGCATCGCCCAAAAACAAGAGTACCATCAGTCCGGTGAGTATGGCGCCGATAGCGCCTTCGCTCAATAAACTTTTTACCGCGTTGATAACATACACAGACTGATCAAATTCATAAGAGAGGTGAACGTCTTCCGGCAGCAGGCCCTGAAAACGCGGCAGGTTTTTTTTCAGGTTTTGCACTACCTCCCAGGTAGAGGCATCTGCAGATTTGGTAATGGGCATATACACAGAACGTTTACCGTTTACGAGTGCATAGCTAACCGTAATATCGGCCCCGTCTTCCACGGTGGCCACATCTCGCAGAAAAACATTTGCTACCCCGCCCTTGAACAGGGGTATGTTTTCAAAATCTTTTACGCCTTTAATGGTGGTGTTGGCGGGGGTTATATAATTGGTATCGCCAATTCTTACATTGCCTGCGGGCGATGTCTGGTTATTGATGCGCAGAGCTTCTACCACCTGGTCTACCGTTAGATTGTGAGAGCGCAGCGCTTCCGGGTCGCATTTTATAACAATGCTCCTGATATTGCCGCCAAAAGGTGCAGAAGATATCAGCCCTGGAATGGAAGTGAAGGAAGAGCGGATATATACGTTCGCAAGATCCAGCAACTCGTTATTGGTCCTGGTTTCGCTGCGTAACACCAGCTGGCCCACCGGCAGCGTAGACGCATCAAACCTGATCACAAAGGGTGGTTGAGAACCGGGCGGAAAGATGGCTTGTGCACGGTTGGCAAAGGCACTTACTTCCGCTGCCGCCTGTGCCATATTTACATTCTCGTAGAAAGTAAGTTTGAGCAGGCTTAGGCCCTGGATATTCCTTGTTTCAATGCTTTTTACGCCGGAAACGTAGAGTAGTATGTTGACATATTGTTTGCCAAAAAATGATTCCATCTGGGTGGGTGAATAGCCCCCGAATGGATGAGAAAGGTAAATAACAGGCAGGTTCATGGCAGGGAAAATGTCAATACGAATGGTATTCACCGCCTTTATGCCAAAGAAAAACAGGCCAGCCACCAGTACCATGATGGTGATCGGTTTTCGCAACGCTGTCCGTATAAGATTCATACTGCTATTTCACCTGTTTGATAAATAAATCAAAATCGCCGGAAGCCGCGGCCTTTAACAGCAATGCCTGCCAGATATTGATATAGGCAACGCTGTTATCTGTTTGTGCGCGGTTAAGCGTAAACAATGCTTGCTGCACATCTACAATATTGGCGAGCCCGTTTTTATACAACACCGTCTTTTGAAGGTAGGCATCCGTAGCGGCCTTTAGCTGCACCGGTGCTTCGCGGATACTTTGAAGGCTGTTTTCTATTTGCTGGTCTGCCAGTACCAATTGGTCTTTCAGTTGCGTGGCCACCTGGTCGTACTCATCTTTATAGGCTGCGGAGAGAAAGCTTTGAGAGCGCACCTGCTGCTTTATCTTCAGCGGGCTCATAAGGTTCCATGCAATGCCAATGCCCAGCAGGTAATTGTAACGTTCAGGTTTTATGCCGGTAAAGTAAGACTTGCTGTACCTGTCTGTAAAATCAGGTGTATAATTGTAATCGAACCCGGAACCCCGCCCCTGGAAGGTGCCAAAGAGATTGAGGCCTGGGTTGATGCTATTACGCAGCAACTTTTCTGTAGCGTAGCTCTGTGCAATACGGCGTTCATAATATTGCACCTGCGGGTTTTGCGTAATGCTTGCGCTGGTGCTGAAACTGGAGGGTACCTGGCTGAAGAAACTGCTGTCTAAGATAACAGGGTCTGGTGAGGCATTCAGTAATTGCGCCAATTGGTTGCGGATGCGTTGTTCATTAGAAACGGCCTGCAGCAAAGACAATCTTGCGCCGGATACTTCTGCATTGGCAATAGAAGAGTCTACGCCGGCAATCAGGCCTGTTTTGGCGCGTGCAATAACAGATTGCTGCACCGCAGCGGCGCGTTCAATATTGGCCTGTGCATTTTGTATAAACCGTTGTGCAATGAGCAGATTCAGGTAGGTGCCGGCAACGCGTACGCTGTGTACAAACTGTTCCTGCAACAGATTGGCAGAATCAAGCTGCAGCTGTGCCCGGGCCGCGGCTACCCTTGAACGTAAGCGGCCGAAAGAAATAACTTCCCAGTTGGCATTGAGCAAATAGACGGCGCCAAAGGCGGCGTTCCAGCTCTGGCTGGTGTAGGCGGGTCCGGCGGAGGCAATACCTGCGCCGCCAAAGCCGGCTGCCGGCCCAAACTGGCCGTTGATGGTGCCATAGGCTTCCTGCAGCGAGGCAGTAATATCAGGTAAGTACAAATTACGCGCGTTTTCTACCAATGCACCGGAAGCTGCCAGGTAGTGCCCACGGGCGCGGATACTCTGGTAGTTTTGTACCCCGTTTTTAACGGCAGCAGATAGGTAAAAGGGACTGCTGTTTTGTGCAGATAAACAAGTGCTGTATAAACAGGCCAGCACCACACAGCAATAAAGAAGAATGCCGTGTTGTTGTAAAAAGAACGGAGACGATTGTTGACGCTCAACCCCTGCAACCCCTGAGTACATTTAATTCAGTTTTAACCTAACCAATAGTATTGTAGATGCTATACTGCAGCCAGCGAAAGCTACGTAAATGTATTAAGAGATCTTCTTCTGTATCAAATTTTTTCCGGTAACGATGCCGGCCTATAAAACACCTTTAGCAGGGAGAAGAGGCGGGAGGCGCTGTAGACGATTATTTGACAATTGGCCCCGGTCTGTTGCCTGAAGCGTATGTGCATAAACGGTAGTAAAGGAGCGAATGGCGGCACGTTGCAGCTAAGGCAATAAAAAATCCCGCATTGCTCATGCAGGATTCTTTAAAAAATATGCTCAGAAAGGGTAGATGGTGGAACTAGGAGAAAAGGTTTCTGAGTACGTACTGGCTTTACATAGGTCTGGACAATGGGTTAGGGTTTTCAACGGATAGGGATAGGGGTTAACAGGGGCATTGGATTTTCTACGTTAGGGTTGTTAACAAGGTTAAAAGGGTACGATGGCTTTCTACGGAATTGGATGTGGGTGGTATCAGGGGTATTGGATATTTCGTTCTTGCTGGTACAAAGATGCACAGCAGAATGCCGCTAATGAAACTAATTCGGCTGTTGGAAATTTTCCTTCGATGAATGGGTGAAAATGGCAGATAAGCGCTTTTTGCCCAAGCGCTACAGGGGCAATATGCAAGGCTGGTGCCGGGACTTCTGGGTTACAATAGCTTATTCGGGCGTGGTTTCCAGGCTGCGGTTGATGAAGTTTAGCAGGGGCTGCAGTGTGGCAAAGGCTTCCAGTGTAATAGCGGTTAGATCTTTTGATAGCAGCTCCTTATCACTGAGTGAGCGCATGGCAATAAAGCTTTTTAATTTGAGGTATTCCGCAGCAGGATTGGCTTTATCAAAACCCTGCGGCACTTTTACCAGGCTGGTCTCTTTGTCTTTTACCAGGTCTCCGTATACTGCCCTGAATTTTTTGGCTGTGATGATCTTACTGAACTCATCAAAACAATAATCTATTTCCTGTCTTACTTTTTTCAATTCCTGCGGCATGGGCACCCAAAGACCGCCACCGGCAAAAGCTTCTACCGGCTGGCAGTGAAAGTAGTAGCCGGCATAAATAGATTTCTTTCCACCGCGGTTGATGCTGGCGCCAAAATTATTTTTGTAAGGTGATTTATCTTTTGCAAAACGCACA
>DATJGC010000601.1:0-14107 GCA_035495345.1 Chitinophagaceae bacterium
GTGTTAAGCTGGCGGTAGACAAAGTCTTGCACCGTAAGCCCGATATCTGTTTAAGCGGCATTAACCATGGCGCCAACCACTCTATTAACGTGATCTACAGCGGCACCATGTCTGCCGCGGTGGAAGCAGCCATTGAAAGTATTCCTTCCATTGGGTTTTCACTGCTGGATTATAGCATTGAGGCCGACTTTACCGCTGCCCGCAGTTGCGTTCGATCGCTGACGATGAAGTTACTGGCACAGCCGCTCGACAAGCACATGATCCTAAACGTAAATATTCCTTCGGTAGCTGCAGAACTGATTAAGGGAATGAAGGTTTGCCGCCAGGCCTATGCTAAGTACGATGAAGATTTTATTGAGCGGCACGACCCCACCAATCGTAAATATTACTGGCTTACCGGTGAGTTCAAGAATATGGATAAAGGCAAAGACACGGATGTGTGGGCCCTGGAAAATAATTACATAAGTGTGGTGCCCGTACAATTTGATTTAACCAATTACGTTTTAAAAGAAAAACTGGAAAAAACGTGGAAGCTCCAATAATGCTCAAACAAGATAATATACGCTTTGGCCTGTTGCTTGGGTTTATTGGTCCGATGTTAGGACTGGTAGTCTACTACTTTGCAGCCTTCTACACCCACAATGTTGGCTTTGCAGAATTTCTTGGCTATCTGCGGCAGTACAAGACCCTGCTCACCGCTGTTAGCAGCATTTCACTAGTGGCCAACGCCGTACTTTTCACTTTTTACGTAAATGCAAAAAAAGATCAAACCATTAAAGGCATATTCCTGGCAACATTGATCTACGGCATTGGCGTATTGCTGATAAAAGTGATAGGCTAATACCCTCTTTCAAATACTACCTACCCAAATCATAACGTATACATCCACCCCAAAAAAAAGATCCTGCCTCGTAAAACGGGCAGGATCTTTTTTGTGTTTGACCCTATACTATTGCTTCTTGCGGAGCCAGGCTCCAATTATCTATCTGTCTAAATAAGTATCAATTACTGGTTAGCACTGGATGCTTTTCTTCTTTTCTTTTTAACACTCTTGTCTACTATTGCACCTGTTCCGGCGCCAATACCTGCTCCCAAAACTGTACCAATGGCGGCCCCCTTTACCCTGTCATCATGGTTAATAATGGCCCCGGTAATGGCACCTGCGCCGGCACCTACAATAGCACCTTTGGCAGTATGGCTAAGACCCTTCTTTTTTGCAGGCTGGCTGCTGGTAGTTTCAAGATTACCACTGCCACTTGCCTGCGCACTTTCGTTGGCCCTGTTACGCGCTACCTGTGCATTTTTTTTCTCAATCCGTTCCTGTGAAAGCTTCACAGAATCAATGGCCCGCTGCTTTACCAGTGCGGTGTTGAGCGAGTCGATGGTGCGCTGCTTGGCGGCTTCTGCCTGTGCGGCTTTATCGGCCCCACTGTTGCAAGCCAGCAAACTGCTGGAAATCATGGCTATCAATAATACTTGTTTCATACAGTACATTTTTTGGTTTAGTAATAGTTCAGCATAGTTTGTTCAAAACCGTGCCATTTTACCCATAACGTAAACATCCGTGCTAAAATTTTAACTTGTGGAGCGGAAGCTTCGTAACCATCAACAAGAACTGCCATAATACAAACCTTTCTTCATGCACATTTGCGATACCAGCCGGCTGCTTATCAGGGAATTAGTGGTTGAAGACGCCCCTTTTATCCTGCAACTTACCAATAGTGAAGGCTGGCTGCAATACATCGGAGACCGTGGCATACGCCAGCTGGCCGATGCAGAAAATTATATTGTTACCGGTCCGCAGGCCAGTTACCGCCAATGGCAACATGGCTTGTACCTGTTGCAATTGAAGCAAGAGGGTACACCCATTGGCATCTGCGGCTTGCTGCAGCGGGATTACCTTCCGTATAAAGACATCGGCTTTGCCCTGCTGCCAGATTATAACGGTAAAGGCTATGCGCTGGAAGCCGCCGCCGCCATCATCGCACACAGTAAAAAGCTGCTGGGCATAGAAAAATTTGCCGCCATTACCCTGCCCCATAATACCCGCAGCATCCAGCTGCTGCAAAAACTGGGGATGCTTTTTGATAAGCACATTACTGCACCCGGCGGCAAAGAAGAACTCATGCTATTTATCGGCGCTGCGTAAAATGCGGGTATACTTGGCAGTTATACTGGCTTGCTTTTCAAGCGACCTATCTACTCTCTTCTTCATCATAAACAACAAAATTATTGGAGCATGCTTCGTTAACAAAATAGTATTGGCTTCAATGGATTCGGCGTGCCGGAACTTGCTTAACTTTATTTGCACCCAACAACAACGGCATTATGAGAAAGAATACCTGCGCCCTGCTTTTGCTGATGCTATTCACCTCGGCACTCAGCGCCCAAAACCCTGCTGAACTATTGTACCGTAAGAAAACATTTATGGTACCCATGAGAGACGGCGTTAAATTGTTTACCGTGGTACTGCAACCGGTAAATGCCCCCACTCCCCTGCCCCTGTTACTGCAACGCACACCCTATGGTGCAGATATTCAGCTGAGCGAAGATTCCGTATTTTCCATGCGCGCCTGGGCACAGATGGCACTGCTGGCGCGCGACGGATACATCTTTGTACTGCAGGATATACGCGGTAAGTATAAAAGCCAGGGCCAGATGGAAATTCACCAGCCCCTTGTACATCAAAGTATTCCTTCTGCCACCGATGAGAGTACAGACACCTGGGATACGGTGGACTGGCTCGTTAAAAATATAAGCAACAACAATGGCAAGGCCGGTATACTCGGCGTTTCTTACCCCGGATGGCTGGCGCTGGTAGGCGCGGTAGATCCGCATCCTGCCCTAAAGGCTTCCTCAGAACAGGCCTGCATGGCTGATCTTTTTTTGGGCGATGATTTTCACCATAACGGCGCCTTCCGCTTAAGCTATGGCATGGAGTATTCTTATGAGCTTGAGTTTGACAAGACCACCGATTCAGATTTTCCTTTTCCACAGTTTGATTTGTTTGATTGGTACCTGCAACTGGGCCCGCTTAAAAATGTAAACAGCAAGTACTTTCACAACAAGATACCCACTTGGAACAATTTTGTTGCACATCCCAATTACGATAGCTTCTGGCAAAAGAATTCGCCGCTTTCCTATGTACAATCTGCGCAGATTCCGCAATTGCATGTGGGTGGGTATTTCGACCAGGAAGATATTAACGGGCCGCAGCTGATGTATGCACATATGGAAAAGAAAGACAGTTTTAACCGCAATCATATTGTACTGGGCCCCTGGAACCACGGACAATGGGCAAGAGAAAAAGCAGACAGCCTGGGTAAAATAGCTTTTGGCAGCAACACCGCCGCCTGGTTTAAAGAGTTGCAGAAAAAATGGTTTGATTATTATCTAAAAGGCATTGGCGATGGAAAATTTGATGAAGCCTATTGTTTCCAGACCGGCAGCAATCAGTGGAAAACCTATGACCAGTGGCCACCCAAACAGGCCAGCATCAAAAACCTGTACGCCGCTGCCAACAACAGCGCCAGTTTTACTGCCCCGGTGGCCAGTACCGGATCGGTAAGTTTTGTCAGTGACCCCGCCAAACCCGTGCCCTACCGAACGCTGCCCATTGAAGCCACCTATGGCACCGGCAGCCGCTGGCGCCCCTGGCAGGTAGAAGACCAGCGATTTGTGTACACAAGACCAGATGTCATCAGTTTTACCATGGATTCTCTAACGGCACCCTTAACCGTAACCGGCCAGATTACCGCCCATCTTTTTGCCAGCACCAGCGGCACGGATGCAGACTGGATTGTAAAACTGATAGATGTTTACCCCGCAAAAGATGAAAGCAATTTACTGATGAGCGCTTACCAGTTACCGGTAGCCATGGAAGTATTCAGGGGAAGGTTCAGGAAAAGCTTTACCAACCCGCAGCCCCTGGTACCGGGGCAGCCGGCAGAGTTCACCATCGACCTGCACCAGGTGAACCATACTTTTTTAAAAGGTCATCGGCTGATGATTCAAATACAAAGCAGCTGGTTCCCGGTGATCGACCGCAACCCTCAAAAGTTTGTACCCAATATTTTTGCGGCAGAAGAAAAGGATTTTATAAAGGCGACCCACCAGGTATTTTTTTCTGCGAAGTATCCAACACATATATCATTACCGGTAATGCAGTGAGTTGCCGTTACTACGCTGTTATTTAACCGGAATTGGTGGCAGTCCTACATCAAATAGCCTTGTTTTGCAATGGCAAAGAGAGCCTTGATCCTTCGAACCAAGGGCATTAAATTTTGTTTCAGCAAGCTAGTTTGGCTAACTTAGCCGCAAGCCGGTATCTATTCTTAATCTACTTATACAAACCGCTTCTAATGGGCATAATAAAAGAAAGGTTCAAAGCAAAAGCAGACGCAGCCAATGTAGAAATCAAGGAGTTGCTAAAAGAAAATGGCAATAAGGTAATAGGAGAAGTAACGCTTGCCCAGGTTTACCAGGGCATGCGGGGTATCACCGGCCTGGTGTCAGAAACCTCACTGCTCGACTCGCAGGAAGGCATCCGTTTCAGGGGTTATTCCATACCTGAATTGCAGGAAAAACTGCCGAAGGCACAAAATGGTACGGAGCCGCTTCCGGAAGGCTTGTTTTACCTGATGCTGGTGGGCGAGCTTCCTACAGAAGAAGATGTAACCCATGTTACCTCCGTTTGGCAGCGGCGCAGCCATGTTCCCAACCATGTTTTTGCTACTATTGATGCGCTGCCGTTGAGTACGCACCCCATGACCATGTTCACCGTGGGCATCATGGCCCTGCAAACCGAAAGTAATTTTGCCAAAGAATATGCAAAAGGCATCAGCAAGAAGGATTACTGGAGCGTGGTGTATGATGATGCCATGGACCTGATTGCACGCCTGCCGCGCATTGCAGCCTATATCTATCGCCGCAAGTACAAAAAGAATGAACATATCAACCCCAATGGCTTACTGGATTGGGCCGGCAATTTTGCCCATATGATGGGCTTTACAGATGAAACTTTTAAAGAGCTGATGCGCCTGTACATGACCATTCATGCAGACCATGAAGGCGGCAATGTATCTGCTCATACCACGCACCTGGTAGGCTCTGCGCTGGCCGATCCATTCCTGAGCCTGGCAGCAGGTATGAACGGACTGGCAGGTCCGCTCCATGGCCTCGCCAACCAGGAAGTAATCAAATGGATTTTTGAACTGCGCGAGAACCTTAAAACAGATCTTCCCAGCAGCGAGCAGATAGCAGATTATGTAAAGAAGACCCTGCAGGAAGGCAAGGTAGTGCCTGGGTATGGCCATGCTGTACTCCGTAAAACAGATCCCCGGTTTACCGCACAGATGGCCTTCGGCAAAAAACACATGCCCGATGATCCGCTGGTACAAACCGTATGGAATGTGTACGAAACGGTGCCCCCTATTCTTCAATCGCTCGGAAAAATAAAAAACCCATGGCCCAATGTGGATGCCCACAGCGGCGCCCTGCTGGTACACTACGGACTGGTGGAATACGAATTTTACACTGTACTTTTCGGTGTTAGTCGCGCCCTGGGCGTACTGGCGAGCCTTTGCTGGGACCGTGCCCTGAGCCTGCCGCTTGAACGTCCTAAGTCAGTAACTACCGAACTGGTTAAAAAATGGATTAAAGGCGAAGACAATATCTGGGGCGACTAATTCAACACATTTTATTGAAAGCGAAGGGCTTGCAATAATCAATCCCGGAGCAAAAAAACCTTAACAAAATTAATCTTTCATTTGTTTGGAATTTCAATGTTTAAACATTAGATTTGTGTTCTAAATTTACAATTATGTCAAAATGGATTATAGATAGCGCACATTCTGAAGTTGCGTTTAAAGTAAAACACCTGGTAATTTCTAATGCCAGCGGAAAATTCACCGTTTTTGAAGGCACCGTAGACGCTTCAAAAGAAGATTTCAGCGATGCAAAAATTTCTTTCTCTGCTGATATCAACAGCATTCATACCGGCCAGGAGCAAAGAGACGGCCACCTGAAATCAGCTGATTTTTTTGATGCAGAAAAATACCCCAAACTGAGCTTCGTATCCTCTTCTCTTACACCCGTGGGTGGCAGCGATTACAAGTTGAAAGGAGATTTTACCATGCACGGTGTTACCAAGCCCATTGAACTGGATGTAGAATTTGGTGGCATACAAAAAGACCTTTATGGCCAAACGGTTGCAGGTTTTGAAATCAACGGAAAAATAAAGCGTTCAGAATTTGGTCTTACCTGGAGTGCAGTTACAGAAGCCGGTGGTTTAGTGGTAGGTGAAGACGTAAAGATTCATATTAACGCAGAGCTGATAAAAAAAGACTAATCAGAAAGAATAACAGCAAGACGCATCGTTTGAGTGAAAGATCAATAGCAGTAAAAAGCCCCGGCCCAACACCGGGGCTTTCCATTTTCTTTTATTTCAATCCTTTCTTTTTTACCGCTGCAGGCTTGTTAGGTGTTACCGCAAACTCTACTGCTCCTGCATAGGACGAGCCTTCTGCCGGTAATGGCCTTCCATAATAATCTTTGTCCATGAACGCATAATTTTTGCCGGGTGCGCTAAGCTTTAGCAATGCACCAGGTGCAAAACTGAGGGTGTCTGTAAATACCGCTTTGCTGTATTGCCGAATAATTTTATTTTCTGCCACCATACTCTGCAACGCCGGTTTAGATACCATGGCTACTGCATAACCCCTTTTCAGATCATAGGGAAAATCATATTCCAGCTTGCAGCCTGCATTGTATTTACACTCAATGGTATCCTGGTTTACCACATCACACACAAAACCGTAATAATAACCCGGATGGTTATGCGTAACTCTTACCGTAGAATATACCGTGTTGTAGACGCATATGGCTTTACAGGGATAGAAACCATGCGCGGCATCCCTGTTGCCTACATTGTTCTGCCCAAACTCTACGGCTGAATAATTCAGCTGTCTGACAATAATATTGCGGTAGAACCGGCAGGCTGCCTCATTGCGGTAACCGGGTAAGCCCGTCCAGGCCAGTGGTACAGCGCGCAGCATGGCGGCATAACAGTCTTCCTGTCTTGACCTCAGCACATCGATGGTACCATACCAGAGTATAGATTCATTGTGCGCCCCATGGCCGGCACCCGGACCAGAAATATTTTTAAACAAACAGGCTTCTACCCTGGCATTGAAGCCCGTGCCCGCAATGGCAGTAACAGTGGTGCCCGCGGTATTGCTTACGTTCATAAAAGTATCCCGCAGAAAAACAAAATCCAGGCAAATAGAACGATTGATCTCCTGCCGCGTGTTGTTCCAGTTAGAGCCCAGCTGCAGAACGGTGACGTTAAAAAAACCATCAAAGCGGCAATCTATATAACGGTTGTTATAAAATGTCTGCGCTTTTTTTCCGGCAAAGATCATGGGCGTTGCCGCAAACTGATCGTCCCACTGAATGCAGGGTTGCGGTTTGTAACTGCCTTTGGGGTTTATCCAGCTGCAGCCGATAAAATCTACATCATGGATATTATAACTCTCTTTTCTTGTGCCAAACCAGTTGTAATGACGCATCTGCTCAATCACCACGCCCACCACGTTAAAATCATACGACTGCTGAAAAACATCCGGTGAGCTCACCATCGATCCGGGCAACCAGATGATATGTATTTTATTAGCCGTATCTGCCATCAAGTGCTGGTATTGCACATTGTTGTAGTTGCCGGCAGCAGGAATATACAATGTATCTCCGCTCCGCAGGGAAGGGCTGGTGCTGCGGTTACTGATGACAATATTGCCGCTGGTTTCCCTGAGTGTGTATGTATTGGCATACAGCATCGCCGGCAGGCTTATTATCAGCAACAAGAGATACTGTTTCATGCAATAAGGTTAAGAGTTAAAATCACTGTTGTCCGGTTAATCTTTTAATTGATCGGCCTCAAAGCCGGCCGGGCTTCTCACCCGCAACGCCGCTGTGTTTTACTTTTATGCTATAACTGAGCTGGCGTAGGCTTTTCAGCCCTTGCATGGTTGAGCTGTAGTACAAAGCTAACGTAAAACGAAGGCGGCTTTTGCGGGCGTTGGTGTCTGAATCGCCTTGGTAAGCCCTTTCCTCGGCGAACTAGTACCGGATCCACTTCCACAAAGCATTCGGTAGAAAAGTAACGAATGTTTCCCGGACACCAGTGAGTTAAAATCCTTTTTTCACCGGCCTGAAATCAAACCAAAGCGTTCCGCTGATGGGTGTATAGTTTAATTGAATATTCTGCTGGCTTTGCGGACCCATTTTTTCTGCCGGTTGAAATTTAGTACCAATGGCAGGTATCGCATTCATTATGCCGATACTGGTTTCCGGAAACGCCGGACTTGTATTATTATTGCCGGCACCTTTTGGACGCTGCGCCTGCAATACCTGCAGAAACATGCCATCATCTTCAGTATAAATGGTAAATGGCGCTTCTGTTGTTTCAACGGTGGCCCAGTACAGGTTGGCATGATAGCCCGCAAACTCAGGGTATTGCCAGTCTTCACCGGTGATAGCGCGGTTGTATTTTTTATGCCAAACGCCAAATGCTTGTCCCTTCAAACGGTTTTTCCACACCCTGTAAGGTCCACGACCCATCCATTGTAAGCCGGTTATTTTTTCTTCAGGATATTGAAAACCGATACCAAGATAGTCGGCTGCGCCTTTGCGCGCATACGTATACTGCAGTTTTACCGGCTGCCCCTTTGCAAAGGTCCATTTTACCATAAACTGGCTTTCTCCCTCATACACCGGTTCAATTATCAATTGTCCATCTTTTTCGTAGTGCTTCAATGCGGTGAGTGTTTGCTTCACTCCTGCTAAAACAGGCCCGTTAGAGAGTGAAAACCGGGTGGCGCCATTGCTTACATGCTGCAGGTAGCCCGTGTGTTTGCTGAAGCGGTATTGCAGCTGATCTGCCTGCACCAGCAGGCTGCTGTCATCTTCTGTAACGTTTACTGTACCGCCTGTTGCATCTATAATGCTGCGCGATGCTTGCTGCGCGATGGCCTTCGGCGATTGTAGCGGCCAGCTCCAGGTAAAAATTTCTTTTTGCTGTGGATCAGTAGCCGTAAGGTAGAGCACATCTTTATTGCTCCAGCTGGCAGGCAGATTAAGTGAGAGCCATCCCCGCTCACCGGGCGCCAGCGTAATACTGGCATTGCCACTGTCTGCTATCACTGGTACACCAGCATTGCTACCCGGCGCCGGCAGGCTGGCCAGCTTCCAGGTAAAGTGGCATTGGTTCAGGTTGGTAAACATGTATCTGTTCTCTGTGAGCAACTTACCATTAAAAGAAGGCATGATGGAAGCCTGTGCAATGTACACCGGAGACCATATCTCCTTAATGGTATAGAAGCTGGCCTCCTTCTCACGATGGGGGCCCACAATGCCGTCTGGTGCATGGTTGCCATCCGTATCAATGCTGTCTTTCTTATCTTTTCTTACGATGCCTTCGTCGTGGAACGACCATAGAAAGCCGCCCGCCGCATAGGGATGTTGCAGCATTAGGTTCCAGAAATCATCCAGTCCGGCCCCATGTCCGCCATCGTATAAACCATGCATAAATTCTGTAGGAAAAAAAACTTCCTGTCCGTACAGGCTTGCATTCACCACGTAATTGTAATCGGGGTAATGTTTTGTATCCGTACCATTGAATTTCTCCCAGGGATGTATCACCAGTCTTTTTTGCGGATCATACAAGGCGTAATCATTGTCGAGCGCACGATTCCATCCGCCCTCGTTGCCATTGTCCCATATCACCACCGACGGATGATTGACATCTCTCACCACCAGCTCTTTCAGCAATGGACGCCCGGCAATGGTATCATAAGCAGCCTGCCAGCCGGTTAGTTCATCCAGTACCATTAGTCCAACGGAATCACACATATCAAGAAAATGCTGATCCGGCGGATAATGAGACATACGAACGGCGTTCATGTTCATCTCTTTCATCAGCCCTATATCCAGCAGGCTGATGGCCTTGCTGAGGGTGCGACCGCTCTCCGGCCATTCGCTATGCCTGCAAACACCTTTAAAAATTACTTTGGCGCCGTTGAGATAGAATCCGTCGCGCGGCTGTAAAGCCACGGTTCTGAAACCAAATTTCTGTTTGTACTGGTGCAGCACAGCGCTGCCATTTTTTATACTTACCATTACCTGGTACAGGGCAGGAAATTCAGGGCTCCAGAGAGATGGATGATCAAACTGCTGGCGAAGTGTATATTTTTCCTTTGCGCCGCTCACCGGCAGGTAGAATGGATGGCCGATATTTTTTCCGCCGGTTGTCTGCACCAGCGCTTCTATAGAAAGTGCCGGGGTTACATTGTTGGCATATACATCCATGGTAAACAACCCATCCGCCTTCGCGTCTATCGCCACCCGGTCAATATACGTTTCCGGTGTTATTTCAAGGTACACGGGCCGGTAGAGGCCGCCGAGGGTCCAGAAATCGCCGTTTCTTTCTGCTTTATTTACGGAAGCCTGCGCAGACATTTTGCTCACCGTTACTTCCAGCAGGTTAGCAGCAGCGGGCTTCAATAAATGCGTGATATCATATTTAAAACGGGTAAACCCGCCCTGGTGCACGGGGCCCGCCAATTGCCCGTTTACTTTTACCTCCGTATCCGTCATGGCACCTTCAAAAACAATAAAAATTCGTTTTCCCTTCCATTCTTTGCGGGTATTGAAGCGATGCTTGTACAAACCTTGTTCGTCTGTTTTTATCTTATCATGGCCGTAACTGTAGCCGCCAAAACCCTGCAACTCCCAGTTAGAGGGCAGTGCAATTTTTGTCCACCGGCCACTGTTCATGCCCTTGGTGCAATAAAAATCCCACAGCACGGTATGATCCTTATCGGTACCGGATAAATATTCTACGATGGTAGAAGGCGCCTGCGCATGGGCAGGCAACAGGCCGATAATTAGCAATAGTAGCAGGCAGGTATTGCGGGCCGAAGTGTGGGAGAAAATAAACATAGCCACAAAATACTGCATCTGCTGTTTTGTAGCAGTAAATTAAAAAGCCAAAAGACAAAAAGCTTTTGCCTGGTCTGTTTCACGCGGCGGCGGCGGTTGGGGGCTCAACCGTCTGACCCTTGGTCTGACGGCATAAGGCGTAAAACGTTTCAGGCGGCGATAAGGGGGCGCTCTGGGCACAGTGGATTGGGGCAATGCCCTGTTCTCTTCGCAGCCGGCGCCGGTACCGCATGGTTGCTGCATTAATGAGCGCCATAACCATGGTACTGGCCCACGGCTATTTCCTGTACCGCTTCATGCAGCAGGCTGTTCAGCTGATCGGGGTGCTCAAGCATGGGGTAATGACAAGTACCCTTCATGTGCAACACTTCATAGCCGTTTGGAGCTATTCCCTGCAAAGCATTTTCATTGATGGGCATATAATCTACATTAATAACGTAGAGTTTAAAGGGCAGGGTGGGCAGCAAACGCGCTTCCTCTTTATAAAAACTAAATATCTCCGGCGTGGTGGCCAATCCCATTGGCTGGTAAGCATTTCGGTAGGCCTCTACAATTCTTTTGGCAATGGCCGGACTGGTTTGCGGGGTTAGCAGCGCCGTCCGCGCATATTGCTCATTGGTATTCCTGAAATCTTTTTGCAGTTGTTGGGTAATGGTAGCTGCCTGTTGCTGGTAATCTGCAGACAGGGGCTGGCCGGCATTGCGGAAAAATTCTACCGCTATGAAGCCAATAATGGGTGTTGGGTAGGTTGTAGCTGCCATCAGGCAGATGCCTGCGCCCAGCGAGTGGCCAATAAGAATGACATTGCGCAGGTCCAGGGCACGGATAAGCGCCACCACATCATCAGCAAAGCCGCGGACCGACCAGTTTTTCCGCTCGGTACCCGACTGCCCATGCCCCGGCAGATCCAGGGTAACCACCGTATAATCCTGGCTAAAAAAGCTGACCTGCTTTTTCCAGTAACTGTGATCAATGTAAGAACCATGCACAAACAACAGGGTAATATCTCCCTGGCCGCTGACCTGGTAGCTGATATTGGCGCCATCGCGTTGAATCGCTTTCATCTTATCATTCATTTTGGTGAAGAATACCTGACCTGCCACAAGAAGTATGCAAAAAACCAGCGTGGCAACGTTGACAATCCGGCACCAGCACACAAAAGTGCAGAAGTCACGGCTTGCTGTACCCTGCAGCATACTGTAGTGCCTCCAGCGCAGTGGCCAAGCAAACCAGCGGCGCATTCCAGTTAATGGCTATCTCATTAGAAGCGTAGGAACAATCGCTGTCGGCGTACGCCGTTTCGGGTTCTGTAAATTCATACGGGCATTTATCCTGGCGCCCGGGGTTGGGCCCGCCTGCCAGCAAACCGGGTACCGGCGCAGCAATGCCATCTGCTACGGACGGACGGTGATGCGGGTGCAGTGTAGATCGGCTACCGATGCCCGTTATAAAACAATAGCCGGTGGCGTTTCTGCCCAGCAGGTAATCAAGATTTGACAAAGCACCCTGCAGGTATTTTTCGTTTTTTGAAATAAAATAGGCATTTACCAGTGCAATGCCCTGGTTGGCCGCATTGGCATTGCTTCCCCAGTTGAAATCACGCCGTGAGCGGCCCATTACGGTTTGAAAAGCGTTTTGCGCTACAGGCGCCAGCAGGCTGTCTGCAAACAACAGCAGTCTTTGTTGCAGCATTTGAACAGCAGGCTGTAAGGACTTATCAACGCCTGCCTGGTTGCGCAGTAAAGTATAAAATCCCAGCATCCGCACATTGCCCCAGGAAGGTAAAGCCAGGGTATCATTTATTCTTTCGGCCAGCACGCTAGCATATTCTTTATTCTTAGTAGTACTATACAACTCTGCCGCTGCCCAGCACCACTCATCTGTGAAGGAGCGGTCGCCATAAGCACCAGTGGTAATGACGGGTTCAAATTGTTTGTTCATGGCGGTCTGGTCGTAGGCCAGCGCAGGATTCTTTAGCGCCCACTGCCAGGCTTTTTTTGCTGCGCGAAGGCAACTATCTGCCAGACCGGGCAGTTGTTTGCCCATGCGCGAGGTGATCCTGCTGCACTGCGCCATCACCGCGGCAAAATCGAGCGTGGCCGCAGTTCCTTTCTGTACCACGTACCTGGGCAATTTTGTAACGCCGGGCATCACCATGCCATCAAAAGATGCATTGGTGCACTTGTTATAGACGCCGCCATCATAAGGGTCCTGCATACTCAGCATCCAGCGCAGGTTGTACAATGCCTCGTTGAGCAAATCAGGGATCTTGTCATTGCTTTCCGGAATATTGGTTTTGAGCGTATCAAAATAGCCTGGGAAATCTTCATAAGCACTGAGCAATGTACCCATGCTGATACCAGCATTGACGATGTACTTATTATAATCACCGGCATCATACCATCCGCCTGGCGTGGAGATAACAGTGCCCGCAGGGCGTTTGCCAGAGGCCGCCGAAGGATGAACAAATACAATATTATCAGGATGCCCAGCCGGCCTTGCCCACTGCCCGGCATACTGCGCTTCCAATGGCATGGAGGCCCGCTGGTAGTAAAAACCTTTTAAGGCCGCCACGGCAACAGGATATTGTACCTGCCTGCCAATCCTGAATGCATAAGAAGGCGCCAGCCCCGGCACTGCAAGTACATAATTGCCCGGCTGTGTTACCGTGCTGAAGTTGGCCACCCTGGTGGTAAGCGATGAGTTGGCCGATGCTATTGCCGCAGTTAGCAAACCCCTGTAAATAGTATCTGTACCCGGCAGCCCGATTACGTAAAAATGATCCGCCGTAGTATTGCCCACTACAATGGCGGTCTTGGGGGCATAACTGTAAAAACCCAGTTGATTGATTCGTATCGGGTTGGTTTCCTGCAACTGTGTATAACCGTTATAAGCAAAAAGGCAAAAGACAATAAAAGCAAGTGTATATTTCATGCAACCTGTTTTGAAAGAGATGAGGGCCGGTTGCGCTGGCAATCGGTCTGTTTAAAACTAATTAGTGGACAGACAATTGCACGCTGGCCGGCGCCAGTCCTTCTGCACTGGCGGTAACACTGATGCTGCCTGGCTTTCCGTTGGTTTGTATAACGGCAAGGCACATACCATTAAATGC
>DATJGC010000602.1:0-4828 GCA_035495345.1 Chitinophagaceae bacterium
TGCCACAGAAAGCTGCTGTTATGAAACCTTTGCGCTGTATAGTTCTTGCTTTGTTCTTGTGTACACAGCTTAGAATGCCCTGCATGGCCCAGCAGTCATTGCCCAACAAACGGCCTCCGAATATTATTCTCATTGTATCAGATGATCATGCCTACCAGGCCATTAGTGCCTACCAGTCTTCGCTGATTTATACACCCAATATAGATCGTATTGGAAAAGAAGGGGCCATCATGCGCAGGGCCTATGTTACTAACTCGGTCTGCAGCCCCAGTCGCGCCGTTATTCTCACCGGTAAATATTCTCACCTGAATGGCTTGCGCGATAATGGCACCTTCTTCGACAGCACACAGCAAACCTTCCCGAAACTGTTGCAGCAACATGGCTATCGCACGGCAGTGATTGGCAAGTGGCATCTCTGGTCTGCGCCCACGGGGTTCAACTATTGGAATATACTTCCGGCACAAGGCAATTATTATAATCCGGGTTTTATAAAGCAGGGTAAAGACACCAGTTATACGGGGTATGTAACGGATATCATTACTGACCTATCGTTGCAATGGATCAGCCAGAACAAAGCCAATCCCTTTTGCCTTTTACTGTATAACAAGGCGCCGCACCGCAACTGGATGCCGCCGTTGCAATACCTTACTGAATTTAACAACAGAAAGTTTCCGCTGCCAGCTAATTTCTATGATAATTATAACAAGCGACTGGGTTTGCAGCGCCAGCATATCACCGTAGCAAATGATTTGGACCTGGGGTACGATTCAAAAATTGCCTGTGATACCTGCAAGCCTTCTGCCATCAACGCCTGGGCGCCCGCAGAATTTCAACGAGAGATAGAGCGACTGCATCCTGCAGAAAGAAAAATATGGGACAGTGCTTACGCTATTGAACAAACATTATTTAAAAGCCTTCGCAGCAAGGATGAGCTTATACGTTTTCAGTTTCAGCGCTACATTGAAGATTACCTGCGTTGCGTTCATTCAGTAGATGATAATACCGGCAGGTTGTTACGTTACCTGGATAGCAGCGGTCTTGCTTCAAATACGGTGGTGATATATATGTCTGACCAGGGCTTTTACCTGGGCGAACATGGTTTGTACGATAAACGGTTTATGTACGAAGAATCTTTCCGTACGCCCATGCTCATACGCTATCCGCCAGTCGTAAAAGCCAATACTACCATTGATGCTTATGCGCTGAACCTGGATATTGCACCTACCTTCCTAGACCTGGCCGGCATTGCCATACCCAGTGATATGCAGGGGCTGTCTATGAAAAAATTGTTGCAGGGCGGCAAAGATGCGCAATGGAGAAAGGAGATCTATTATCATTACTACGAGCGCTCATTTGGCCTTACGCCGCATTATGGCATTAAAACAGACCAGTACAAATTGCTTCATTTTTACGGGGCGGTGAACAGTTGGGAATTATATGATCTGGTGCGCGATAAAAAAGAAATGAATAACCTTGCAGGCAATGCAAAATACAGCCACATCATGCAGCAGTTAAAAACAAGGCTGAGGTATTGGCAACAGTATTATAAAGACCCGGTTAAAGAATGATGTTCCGCCGGCTTTCATTGGTATAAATAAATGAATCTGCGGTGTAATAACCAAGGTTGTATTCAATGGGTCGATCGCCCTGGTCAAACACATAACGTTTCCTGAAGAGGATGGGGCTGCCTTGTTCAATTTCCAACTTACCCGCAATGAATTTATCAGCCGCTTTGGCACTGATTTCTTCCTGTGAAAGATTGGCCACCACCAGGTAATCCTTCTCCAGTATTTCGTACAAGGGCCGTTTAAAATCTTCTTCTCCGGTAAGTCCTACCCTGGGGTGAAAATAAGATACAAAGTAAACAAAGGGGCCTTCCGGCTTTCCGCGCAGCCTTTCCAGTTTCAGTATTTTTTTATCGGTATTGATCTCAAAAAAATTGGCCACCGCCTCGGGGGGCAACACCCAGCTCACATGCAGTTCAAAATTTTTAATGGGGATACCGCGCGCCTTCATTTCCTGCGAAAAAGAGAGCCAGTTGTTCGATTTTGAGCTAACCGCACTACCAGACACTTTTGTGCCAATGCCTTTCTTGCGTATCAGCAAGCCCTCATACACCAGCTTGTTCAGCGCCTGGCGGATGGTAGTGCGCGAGATAGCCAATTGCTTTGCCAGGTCAACCTCATTGGGTAGCAGTTTACCATCGGCATACTGCGGGTCTGCAATAATCTTTCTCAACAAAGTCTCTGCCTGTATGTGCAAGGGAACATGGCTTTTATGGTCGAGGCTGAACTTCATTCTTCGGTTTGAGCGATAAAAGTAAATTTTTTTTGGGAGTATGTTACTATGTTCATATGTTTGTACATATAGAATTGGTCCGCTGTTTAAAATGCTTGCTGTATGATAAAGGGGATTGCCCGTTGTTTTGCTTGTCCCACGCCGGGTTGCCTACCTGCCCCCAGGGGCGGATAAGCACTAACGCTGATACCTACCTGCATTTTTACAACACTCATTCTACGCCGCCTTCTAACTGTATTCATTATTCAAAAGATTCCTTTTATGCAATCTCTTCCTTCATCCACACCAGGTTTGTACAGCCATAGCACTGACACTGTAACGCACCAGGGCCGGTTGGCCAATCGCAATCCCGGCGCCGGCCTCCTGTTGGTCTGCACCATGCTTTGCATGTTGTTCTGCCAGCTGCTAACTGCACAGCGCGTTACCATCAACGGTACCTTAACCACCGAATCCGGTACGCCCATTGCCCGGGCTTCCATCCAGGTAAAAGAAACAAAAGCCGGCACCACTTCAGATGAAACGGGCCGCTTCACCATCTCCGGCAATAAGGGTCAAACCCTTGTTATCAGCGCCATTGGGTATACCACACAAGAGGCAGTCATTGGTACCGCTACCAGTATCTCCATCAGGCTGCTGACCAGTACCTCTCGACTTGATGAAGTGGTGGTGGTAGGTTACGGTACACAGAAAAAAGGTTCGCTTACCAGCGCAGTATCCTCTATTTCTGCGGCGGATATTGTTACTACCAAGAATGAAAACATTTTGAATACGCTCACCGGTAAAATTCCCGGTCTCAGGATTGTTCAGAACACCAGTGAGCCAGGCGCCTTCAACAACTCTTTTGATATCCGTGGCATGGGTACTGCATTAATTGTGGTTGATGGTATACCAAGACCAGATATTGCACGCATAGACCCCAATGATGTTGAAAGCCTTTCTGTACTCAAAGATGCTTCAGCGGCCGTGTACGGGGCAAGGGCGGCCAACGGCGTTATACTGGTTACCACCAAAAAAGGAAAACGTGGCAGTGTAGAACTGAACTATACCGGCACCTACGGTGTACAGATACCAACCGGCTTCCCAAAATCATCCAATGCAGTGGAGTACATGACACTGGTAAACGAAGCCAGCATGCATAATCCAAACGGTGGCACCCGCGTGTATACAGATGCACAGATTGAAGAGTACCGCAACGGTACAAAGAAAAGTACTGACTGGCAGAAGGCTACCATTCACCGGTCGGCCCCGCAAACACAACACAATCTCAGCGCTACCGGTGGTAGTGATAATGTTACGTATTTCTTCAGTCTTGGCTACACCGGCCAGGATGGTATCCTGAAATCGAACGATCTGTTCTATAAAAAATACAACCTCCGCTCAAACCTGAGTGCAAAGATTTCAAAAAACCTCAGCTTCGATCTTAATCTTTCCGGCATTATGGAAAGAAAGGATCAACCCATGCAGGCTGCCTATTGGGTTTTCAGGAGCATGTGGTACCAGCCACCGGTGAACAGCGTGTATGCCAATGATAACCCGCAATACCTCAATTCACTGCCCAACCCGCTGCATCCGGTAGCACAATCTACTTCCAGCATTGCAGGTAACCAGGTCTTCAAAAACAATTGGTTCCAGTCTGCAGCATCACTCAATTACACGGTACCATTTGTACGCGGACTCAGTGCCAAAGCATTGTTCAGCTACGACTACACCCTGAACAATAACAAGATTTACAACCAGACGTACAATACCTACACCTATAACCCTGCAACCAATGTATACGCGGTAACCGGCACGCAGCAATCGCCTTCCACCGTACGCCGGGAGTTTTATGAGTATCCAACTACGCTGGGACAGTTTTCGTTGAGCTATAACAGAACCTTTTTAAATACCCACCATGTAAGTGCGCTTGCATTGTATGAGCAAAGCCACCGTGTGGGCGACAATTTTTATGCACAGCGTGAGCTGGCCATACCGGTAGATCAATTGTTTGCTGGTAATAGCCTTAACCAGCAGGGTAATATGAGCAATAATATCCTGAATACATTCGATTACCAGAATGCCGCTTACGTTGGTTATCTCACGTATGATTACAAAGGAAAATACTTTGGAAAGTTTGCGTTTCGTTATGACGGTTCTTCTAAATTCTCACCTGCCAAGCAATACGGTTTCTTCCCGGATTATGAATTAGGATGGCGTATATCTGAAGAAAACTTTTTCCGTTCCGTAGACGCTTTTTCTTTTATCAATAACTTAAAAGTGCGCGGCTCTTACGGTAAAACAGGAGACGATGGTGCCCTGCGCTACCAGTTCCTCACCGGCTATACTTACCCGGCCAGTGGTTCCGCCACCGGGCAACCTGCCGGAGCGGTGTTTGATAACAACTTTGTAAATGCGGTGCAAAGCACGGGTATTGCCAATCCCGGTGTTTTCTGGTACACCGCAAAGACATTGGATATTGGCCTCGACATAGATGCATGGAAAGGAAAGCTGGGCATCAGCATCGATTACTTTAAAAGAGACCGGACTGGGT
>DATJGC010000603.1:0-13776 GCA_035495345.1 Chitinophagaceae bacterium
CCGGTGTATAATAATCAGGCGGAAAACCATTGATATTACGCCAGAGTTCATAGTAAAGCGGCACATCTTTTAGCAGTGCAATACCGTTGGCACCACTGCCCACCCGCAGTTGGGCGGGCCATTTCTTCTCTGCATCATCTTCTGCCACCAGTATCCTGAATTTACCATTGGTGCTAACGGAACTTTCTATGGCAAAGACACGACCGCCAAAAGTACCATAGCTGTTGGAGGGCCAGCCACTGAATACAATGGCGGGGTAACCATCAAACACAAAACGCACTTTCTGACCGGGGTTTATCAGGGGGAGGTCCATCGGCTCCACAAACATTTCTACGGCGCGTTGCGCGCCGGTAGGTACAATTTCAACAATCATTTCGCCTTCTTTCAGCATTTCACCGATACCCGCTTTTTTTGCTTTTGTAACCTGGCCGCTTTGCGGGGCACGAATAAAATACAGCTGGTTGCGGGCGTCATAACTGGAGTAGGTATTTCTTAGCTTGGCAACATCTGCTTCTGTTGAGGCCGCGGCGGACAGTGAAGAAAACTTATCGCCCTCTGCCTTGGAGATTTTATCAGTATAATCCTGCACCGTACTGTTCTTTTCAATCTGCAGTATGATGAGTTCCTGTTTGCCCTGCGCCAGTTTATTTTCAACAGATGTTTTTTTGGCGAGCGAATTTTGGTAATTGATGCGCCGCCTTTCAAAATCTACCAGTGAGATAACGCCGCTATCCAGCATCATGCGCGCTGCATCAATCTGTCTTTTATATACCAGCAATTCATTGTTAACAGCATTGAGCTCCATGCTGTCACTGCTTATTTTCAATTGCTGCTGCTGAATTTTATTATCCAACGATTGCAGCTTCAGCAACTGTGCCTGCAGCAGGGCGGCGGTTTGAGTAGTGGCGGTACCTGCCTTGCTTTTATAACCTTCAATGCTTTGCAGTTTTGCATCAATCTGCTGTTGGGTTCTTTCCAGTAGTTGCGGGTCAAAATAGTCCACTTTTACTTCGCCCAATTGCAAGATGGTATCGCCCTCTTTCACAAAATCACCTTCTTTCACATACCAGGCTTTTACCCGGCCGGCAATAATGGTATTGAGTTCCTGCGGGCGTTGCTCCAGTTTTAAGGTTGTTACCATTCCTTTGGCGCGGATGTTTTGTGTCCACGGCAAAAACAGTAAGGCCAGCAGCAACAGCAAAATGCCAATTAACCATTTCTTGGCATTGCTCTTCTTACCAATACGGTATACTTTCTTAAACGCACTAAGCGGGTGATGCGCGGCTTCGTATTCAATATCGGCTTTTATAAAATTATTCATACTGCTATAGTAAGTTCTAATGTTTTACAGTTGTACCACTGCATCACAATGTGAAGACAGTGCATCATCATTACTGGCAATGAGTACAGTGCAGTTCTCCAGTTTTTTTAACCATTGGAGTAATACCGCGGCGGCCTGTTCATCCAGGTGGTCAAAGGGCTGTTCAAGCAATAAAAGCCGGTGATCACCCAGCATGGCACGCAGCAGCAGTATCTTTTGTTTTACCTGTTGCGGCAGGCGCTTGCCCAATGGATCAAGGATTTTATAAAGGCCTTCTTTATCAGCATGTATAAAAGGTGCCAGGCCAATTTCTGTACTGTAATCAGTTACCTGCTGCACGGTGATGTCTGGGTTACCCATCGTAATATTTTCCAGCAGGCTGGCATTAAAGATATCCTGGCTGCTAACGAGTATACCGGTGGTAGCGCGCAGGCTTTGAAGATTGTAATTACTGATGGGCTGACCATTAACCAATAAATTGCCTTCAAAGTTTTTATAAGCACCGGTGACCAGTCTTAAGAGGGTTGATTTACCGGAACCAGAAGGGCCTTTTACCTGTACAATCTGACCAGGCTGGATGCTGCAATTGATATTATTAAGTACCTGTTTACCGTCAGGATAGGTAAAGCTTGTATTAATGAATTCAATGGCAAGCCCCCTGTCAGCAGCATCCAGCAGCAAAGGACCGCCCGTTTCAATGGAAGCTTCGGTGATCTTGCCCAGCTTTTCTATAGATACCAGCGCATCATACACTTTGTCAAGGCTGATGATAAGCTTTTCCACGCTGCTGATAATGGCGATGATCACGATGTCTGCGGCAATAAATTGTCCCACGTTTATTTGTTGATCTACCAATAGCACGGTGCCCACCAGCAGCATGGCGGCGGTAACCAGTATCTTAAAGCTAACCAGGCTCCAGAATTGTATCAGCAGAATTTTAAAGTAGCTGGTACGTGCTACCAGGTGGCCGCCAATATATTCATCTGTTTTATTGATATGAAAACTGCTGCGGGAATATTTAAATGATTTCATCACGCGGGCGGTTTCCTGCAGCCAGGCCGCCACCTTGTATTTATAGTCGCTGGATTGTATGGCCATCGACAGGCCCTTGGGTGAAGTGAGGTATACAATCATTACCACAATAAAGAGTAGTATGATGCCGAAACCAATAAACACCGGGTGGTAAAAAGAAAGTAAGAGCAGGCCAAGTACAATTTGTATGATGGCGGCAGGCAGATCAAGCAATAATTTTTCCAGTCCTTTTTGCAGTGAGATGGTATCAAAGAAGCGGTTAACCAGTTCAGGCAGGTAGTAGTTGTCTAGTTTTTCATTGTCCAGTTTCGGCAACCGATCACTGAACTCGAGTCCATAGCGAAGGAAAATTTTTTGTTTTAATTTTTCGATGATTTCAAGTTGACGTACCTGCAACAAACCGTTAACAAAAGTACCAAAGACAACCAGCAGTATTAGCACGATAATGGAGGTAGACAATGAACCGGCGAGTACAAACCCAATGATGGCCTGTATACCCAGCGGAAGAGAAAGCTGCACAAGACCCGCCATGATGGCAAAGGCATAGATAGCAGAGATATCTTTTTTATCCAGCCGCAGAATATCATAAAACTTACCGAGCGATCGGCCAATGGAAACAGATTCAGTATTTTTCATCTCACAAAAACCAATAGCTCTTTTACATCAGCCCGGGCTACCTGCCGCCATTGTACGATATTGTACCGGCCGGCGTTGCGCAATTTCACCCGGTCGGGAACCATTAGGAAACACAAAGATGACAAATATCCCTGGCACTATTCATTTATCTTTATCATACTATTCATAAACAAATTATATGAACTATACCCTGCACCAACTGCTTATTTTTCAGAAGATTGTAGAGACAAAAAGTGTTACAAAAGCAGCGGAAGAATTACACCTCACCCAGCCGGCGGTCTCAATCCAGTTGCGCAATTTTCAATCGCAATTTGACATTCCTTTAACGGAGATTGTGGGCCGAAAAATATATATTACCGACTTCGGAAAAGAAATTGCTGCGTCTGCGGAGAATATCCTTCAGCAAGTATCCGCTATCAATACTAAAACACTGGCATTCAAAGGGCAGGCAACCGGCCGGCTTAGCATCTCAGTGGTATCTACAGGCAAGTATGTGATGCCGTATTTTTTGTCTGATTTTATCAGCAAGCACCAGGGCATTACCCTCACCATGGATGTAACCAATAAAAACCGCGTGCTGGAGAGCCTGGAAAATAATGAAGTAGATTTTGGGCTGGTATCTATCTTGCCCAGCACCCTGAGCATTGAAAAATTGGATCTGCTGCAGAATAAATTGTTCCTGATTGGCAATGGTTCATTGAAGCCAAGAAAGACCGCGGCGGGTAAAGAGATTTTCAAAGACCTGCCGTTGATTTTCAGGGAAAAAGGTTCGGGCACGCGGCAGACCATGGAAAAGTTTATTGAACGCAACCATATTCATGCACTAAAGAAAATGGAGCTTACCTCTAATGAAGCGGTGAAGCAGGCGGTACTGGCAGGACTGGGGTATTCCATCATGCCGCTGATTGGAATCAAGAATGAACTCTATAATAAGGAGCTGCAGATTATACCGGTGAAGGGCATGCCCATAAAAACCACCTGGCGACTGATCTGGCTGAAAGGAAAAATGTTATTGCCCGCAGCGCAATCGCTACTGGAGTACATTACCACGGAGCGATCAAATATTGTAAAAGAACGGTTCAGCTGGTACGAAAACTATTAACCGTCGTCATTAAAAGCTTACGTCAATACCCAGTCCGGGTTTATCGCTTAACTGGTATCGGCCATAATCATAACTCAGCCCCGTAGCAATATCTTCTGCCAGCAAGAGCGGGCCATCCATATCAATAAAGTCTACCTGCGGCGCCAGTTGCGCAATGGCGGCTGAGCCCACCGTGGTTTCGTTCATGCAGCCAATCATAATTTTCAGTTGCATGGATCTTGCAGCCTGTATCATTCTGAGCGCCGGTGTAATGCCGCTGCACTTGGTTAGTTTTATATTGATGCCATGAAAATGATCTTTGCATTTTTCTACATCTTTTTCTGCCACGCAGGTCTCATCTGCAAACAAAGGCAGGGGCGATTGCTGGTACAGGGTCTTCATACCTTCCCAATTGTCTTTGGCCAGGGGTTGTTCTACCATTTCTACGCCCAGCGGCACCAGTGCGGGTATAATGTCCAGTGCTTCTTCTAACGTCCACCCTGCATTGGCATCTACCCTGAAAACGGCCTTGCTGTGTTGGCGCAGTGATTCAATGATATGAATGTCTTCTTTGGTGCCGAGCTTTATTTTATAAATGGGCCAGGGCTTTTCCTGTAATTTCTCCAGCATTTTGGGGATGCTGTCGATGCCGATGGTATAGTCAGTGAGCGGTGCATTGGCCATATCGGTGTTCCATAACCGGTGAAGGGGTTGCTGACGCATCTTACCAAAGATATCCCAGGCGGCCATGTCCAGCGCGCATACAAGGAAGGGGTTGTCTGGAAAGAGATGGTGCAGGTAATGCCAGTACCTGTCTGGCGTAGTGAGCGCATATTTTTCCACCATGGTTTTTTTTGCTTCCAGGTCGGCCACCATTTTTTCTACCGGTATGTTATAATAGGTGATAGCTGGTGCTTCGCCATAGCCTTTGATGCCATGAAAGTCCAGTTCTACCACAAAGCTGGGCTGGTGCGTTTTGGTGCCTTTGGAAATGGTAAAAGGATATTTAAAGGGAAGGTTAATTGTTTTGTACTGAACTTTCATAACGTGATACGCATTGGGTATTGCTGGTAAAAGAATGGTATGCGTTGCTGGCTGCCTTGCTGCATAATATTAAGACGATGCCATTGCAGGTCAGTAGAAGCCATATAGTCAATGTATTGCAGCGAAGGTAGCGTGCTGTTGCACGGCGTCCAAAAATCTGTATTTCTGCTTAAAATACCATTATTTTGCGGTGAATTATTAATGTTGATCTATGAATTCATCCTTCCTGAAAAAATTGCTGCCTCATTTTATTGCCGTTGTTGTGTTTCTTGTAGTGGCAGTGGTTTATTGCAAGCCTGCGTTGCAGGGTAAAGCCCTGCAGCAAATGGACGCACAGGGATGGAAGGGAATGGCGCAGCAATCGTTTGAATTTAAAGAGAAATATGGACATATGCCATACTGGACAAATAGTATGTTCAGCGGTATGCCAGCCTACATGATTGCCTATGAAACCCCTAATAAAGTCTCTATCGGTTACCTCCACACGGTTTTTACACTGGGTTTGCCCAAGCCCATCAATTACTTCTTTCTGGCCTGCATAATGGCGTATTTTCTTCTCTCGGTGCTGCGTATAAATTCTTGGATAAGTATTTTGGGCGGGCTTGCCTATGCCTATTGCAGCTTCGACCCCATCATTATTGCCGTAGGGCATGACACACAGATGATTTGCATTGGATATGCACCCGCTGTAATTGGCAGTCTGTTGTTATTATTCAGAAAGCAATATGTTGCCGGCACCATATTGATGAGCCTTTTTACTTCCATGATTCTTTTCCAGAATCATATCCAGGTAACGTATTATACAATGCTTATAGCCTTAGCCTGCGGCATTGCTTTCTTTGTGAATGCCGTACGTAATAATGAGCTGAATGCCGCCTTTAAGGCAGGCGGTTTAGCGATTGCTTCCTGCTTGCTTGCACTGGGCGTTTGCGCTATTAATATATGGCCTCAAAAAGAATATGCTAAAGAGACGCAGCGTGGCGGCAGATCTGAACTGACAGACAGTACCAACAATAAAAGCAGCGGTGGCCTAGATAAAGACTATGCTTTTCAGTTTGGCAGCTATGGTATTGCAGAAACATTTACGTTTATGGTACCGGATATTTACGGCGGCGGAAGTAGAAATACAGAAGCCGCGCCAGGAAAATCTGGTTTTGTAGACAAATTGATTGAACTGGGTCAGCCTGAAGAAAGCGCGGTTCAATTTGCTAATTCTGTATTTTACTGGGGCCGACAGCCGGGGCATGCGGGGCCAGTATATCTGGGTGCAGTAATCTGTTTCTTATTTATTACCTCCCTGTTTTTTGTAAGGGGATGGCTTAAGACAGCATTAATTGCGGTGTCGGCGCTGGCAATTGTACTTGCCTGGGGCAAGAATCTGCAGGGGGTCAACTATTTCTTATTTGATCACATGCCTTTCCTCAACAAATTCAGGGCGGCTTCCATGGCCCTGATTATACCGCAGCTTTGTTTTACGGTATTGGCCTCCCTGTCTTTACAAGAGATGCTGTATGGCGCTCTCCCGAAAGAGACAGCATGGAAAAAATTTAAGTTGTCACTCTATGTCACAGCGGGTGTATTTGTATTGCTTGCCGGCATGTATTTGAGTTTCGATTATATTGGAATGAATGATGCCGCCATTAAAAGCAATTTTACCAATGGCATGTTACAGCAATTAGCACAGGGCAACCAGCCCACGCCGCAATTGCAACAACAGGCAGAAGAGTTTGGCAACAGTGTTATGAAAACCCTGCGGAATGACCGGCAGTCTTTGTTTGGGGGCGATTTACTCCGTTCGCTCATTTTTGTGTTACTTGTTGGCGCTGTCATTGGTCTTTACCTCAAGAATAGAATCAAAGTAGGGGTTGCCCTTGCGGCAGTTGCACTACTCACTACCATAGATTTGCTGGCCGTGGGCAAAAGGTATATGGGCGATGACAAATTTGTTGACACCGGTGAGCTGGAAACTTACTTTACCCCCAGCGCGGCCAATCAAAAGATACTGGCCGATCCGCAGAAAAATTTCCGTGTGTTTGACGAGGCTTCGGGAAGCCCCTTTCATGATTCAAGGGCTTCCTATTTCCATAATTCAATTGGTGGATATACCCCTGTTGGCCTGGCACTTTACCAGGACCTTATTCAACACCAGTTAGAAAAAGGCAATATAAACGTGATCAACATGCTAAATACAAAGTATGTTATCGTGCAAAACCCCACTAACGGGCAGCCTGAAGCACAGCTAAACCCGGGCGCTTTGGGAAATGCGTGGTTTGTAAAGGGTTTTAGTTTTGCAGCCAATGCAGATGAAGAGATGAGCAGGCTTAACACCCTTAACACGCGGGACAGTGCGGTAATCGATATTCGCTATAAAGAATTGGCTGGCCCAGAGCCATCGTACGACAGTACTGCGTCTATACGCTTACTGGAAAATCTCAATGATAAAATTACCTATAAGTCAGTTGCAGCCAAACCTCAATTTGCCGTCTTCAGCGAGGTGTATTATCCGTATGGCTGGGATGCCTATATAGATGGCAACAAAACAAATTACTGTCGGGTAAATTATGTTTTGCGCGGTATGCAGGTACCCGCTGGAGAACATACCATTGAGTTCAGGTTTGAGCCAAAGACAGTAATTGTGAGCGACAAATTTTCGATGTGGTCATCCATATTGCTGTACCTGATGCTTATTGGTGGTATCGTGTATGCTTTTAAGAAGAACCCGCGTTTAACTTAATAACCTATAGCTGATTGATTCAGCATCTTTTAAGTAGCATGCAAACCATTTTGTCCATTGTTCCTTATAAAATTTTTCCGGCAAAACTTGGTGGGCAGAAAGGGATTGCCTTGTTTAACCAATACTTTTCACACAGGGTAAAACTGGTTTGTGTTACTGTTGCCAGCAATGGCCCATCTCAGGCGGCAGACTATACGCTGCTGAATGTATTGTCAGACTCGCCAGTCAGGTATATCAACCTTGGCTACTTTTTTTTGATACGAAGAATCCTCAGGAAAAATAACATCACCCACCTTTTGCTGGAGCACCCTTATTTTGGATGGCTGGGCATTTTATTAAAGAAATTTGCAGGCGTTAAGTTGATCGTCCATTCTCACAATATTGAGTTTCTCAGGTGGAAAACCCTTGGCAAATGGTGGTGGCCGATTTTATTGCAGTATGAGAAAATGACCCACCGCGCCGCAGACTACAACTTCTTTATCCAGGAAGAAGACCGGCAATTGGCCTTGCATAAGTTTGGCTTGAAAGAGGAAAGATGTGCTACCATTACCTATGGCATTGACTGGGACAATGCACCCACGGTGGAAGAACGGCATCGCTGCAGAAACGCTTTGCTACTACAACACGGTATTAGCGCGGAGACAGCAATTTTTCTTTTTAATGGAACACTGGATTATCCCCCTAATCTTGCGGCGCTAAAAGTTATTCTCAATGAGTTAAACCCAATGTTTATTGCAAGCCAATTTACCTATAAGATTATTATCTGTGGCCGCGGGTTGCCTGCAGAGTTGAATGAGCTGTCTTCTTACAAGGATAAAAATGTCATCTATGCAGGTTTCACCGAAGACATCAGTCTTTATTTTAAAGCTGCCAACGTTTTTTTAAATCCTGTTGTAGATGGGGGTGGCATCAAAACGAAACTGGTAGAAGCCATTGGCTATGGCACAAGGTCTGTATCCACTATCAATGGAAGTATTGGCGTTACTACACAACAAGCGGGTGAACTGCTGAGTATCACGGGCAATGATGATTGGACATCCTTTGCCAACGCTGCGATAAACGCTGCACAATTACCGCCTGGCAAAGTCCCTAAGGCCTTCTTTGAACATTTTTATTGGGGTAATATTGCCCGCAAGGCAGCATCCTTTATACAATAGTGATATGGCAGCCGGCATTTCCATCATTACCATTTGCTACAATAACCTGCAGGAGTTATTACAAACCTGCGCATCGGTAGATATGCAGTGCCAGGCGCCCTTCGAACATTGGATCATTGACGGATCTTCCAATACGCAAATCAAAGACTGGTTAGAGGGGCATCCGCAACCCGCCTACCGTAAATGGTTGTCTGAAAAAGACAATGGTATTGCCGATGCATTCAATAAAGGCATTGCGCAGACCCAGGGCGACATACTCAACATGCTTAATGCCGGCGACTATTATTTTGATGATACGGTCTTACAGACAATCACTGGCGTTTTTCAACAACACCCCCGCATTTCCTGGCTGCATGGACGTTACCGTCTGCAAAGAGGTGGCCTATGGGTTATCATTGGTAAACCATTTGACCCGAAGAAACTCTACCGGGGTATGCGAAGCCTGAGTCACCAGAGCATGTTCATCAAAAAAGTGTTACATCAGCAATATGGCTTGTATGATGTAAGCTTACGCAATGCAATGGATTATGATTTTGTCTGCCGTATCAGCAAAGAACCATTTCTATTTATAGACAAGCCTTTGGTAGTTTTTGCGCCCGGGGGCACAACAGATAAAAACTACCTGCAGGCCTTAGACGAGGGTAGAAAAGTGTATGAAAAATATTTTGGGAAATCAATGGCGCTCCAGTGTTGGCAACTAAGGTTACGCCTGCTGCACCGAATGCTTCGGAGCGGTGTGGGCCCGGCACTCTACAAGATTAAAGTTTGGCTGAAACTGGAAAACGCTTAGCGCGCATGGTCGTTCCAAACCGGCCGGCTATATAATTTTTTGAAAACCAAAAAGAGCTGACGGCTTATGGCTGTGCTGTCAATCGCCTTTGCAATGGATACGCCCGGTACTCTCGACGGATCAAAGCGCTGTTCTTTTGCAAACCTGTCGGCCCATTCCTTGCACCTGTTCGTCCAATCTTTTACGGTGATATTTGCCCGATCCTTTAACGGGGTCCGCAATAATTTATGTGAGAATGAGCGGCAATAGAATGAAAGCAGCGCAATAATGTGGGCATTAATAACCCGTTGTAGTTCTTTGTCCTGTTCAGCCAATGTAGCCAGGTAATCCATAAAAACGCTGAATGCGCCGGCAAATTCAGGTGCCGCAGTACGGGTAGTCATACTTTGATGCAGCCTGTACTGGAAACATGATTTTTCGGAGGTAGCCTTGCCCCCCCTGCGGGTCAAGTTGAGCCATAATGCAAAGTCCGCAAAAATTAAATTGGGAAATGAGGGTATGCCACCCACTGCATCGTAATCTGAAGATCTCGTCATAAAACCGGTGCCATTTACGTCAATCGTCATCGTCAGAATACTACTCAGAAAGGCGGTTGCCGTTTGCCATGCATCCATCGGTTTACATGCCCGTAACACTTCTCCCCTTGCATCAATAAAATTGAAATGAGTTTGGTATAAAGTTGCCGCCGGATATTGATTAATCAACGCGTTCATGGTAGTAAGGTAGTCCGGCAAAAGAATATCATCATGCCCTATACAAGTCATGAATTCATGCTTTGGCAACGCAACAATTCTTGCCCAGTTTTCTTGAATAGACAATGACCTGTCAGAGGGGAAAAGCTGGATCCGTTCATCTTTTAACGACTGCAACCAGGCACCGGTTCCATCGGTACTGCAATTGTCTAATACCAGAAGATTAAAATGAGGATAGCTTTGGGCAAGAATACTTTTTACACAAGCTTTAACGTACTCACCGCCATTGCGAACGGGCAATATGATTGAAAATAGTCTGTTGTTCATGAATCATCCTATTTATCAGGGGCTGTATGCTGGCCGGTAGAAGCCAACAGGAATTCAATATACGGCGCCACGCGCTTGTCGAAACTAAAATGGCGTGCCGCGTTGTAGCAACCTGCCTGGTATTGCTCATAATCAGCTTCTATTTTTTGCATGGCAGTATGAATTGTTGCTGGGCTGAAATCATTGATTAAGACCCCTGCATGAAATTCTTCTACCAGTTTAAAGCCGGGAATATTTACTGCTATAACAGGCACCCCTGCCGCCATATTCATAAAAAGTTTTCCTGAAGGCGCCGTAGCATAGTTAAAATTATTGTTTACAACTTCCCAGGAATAAAAGGCAAATCCAAACCTGAAATGTGAAAGGTAATCCAGAAAGGAAGAGACCGGAAGATAATCCTGGTCAATTTTAATTATACCATCAGCCAGTAAGTCTGCATACTCTTCTCGTATTCTTGCAATTACTTTTCTCTCGGCAGAACCCTTAATTACTAACCGGTTTTCAGGGAAGGCCCTGAAAAAGTTGAGGCAGTCCAAAATGGCCATCCGCCTGTCCATAGCGCCGGACCAGATAAAATCTTTGCGGTTATAATGGGTAATGGCAGCCTCGTTAAAGACAGGCGCATTTTGTAGGTAGAAAGTAGGAAGCTTCACATTTGGAAAAAGATAATCATACCGCTCCTGGCTTTGAATGAGCACTGACTTTACACGGCTACGGTCTATTTTCCGGTGAATGGGGTTTGTATTATTTTCAATTTCCAGTGATAAAAAATGCACGCTTCCGTACAGCTGCTGCGCTATGTATAAAGCGGGGAAATCTGTAGCAATGATAATGTCAGCTGTAAGCTTTTCTTTTTTGACTGCAGCACTAAGCACATAGGGCAGGTAATGGTTGTAGTAAATATAATTATACTTAATACCAGGAAAAATCTTCCTTGCATATTTTAAAAAAGTAGCAATCGAAAAATCCAGTTTTTGAAAAAAATGCCGGGCCAGAAAACCTGTCTTGAGGTATTTTACCCTTCGTTGACTGTCAGTTTGCTTTGCCCCGGATACGGGTTGAAATGAAACCACTGTAACATCGAAGTGCGGCTGTAGGTGGTCGTACAGATTTAAAATGGTAGGCTGGTAAATTATATAATCGTTCAATGTGAGGATAAGGACTTTCTTTTTCATATTACTGCGCCATAAGTTTTGCCAATTGGTGAATGCCTACCAGTGGTTCCCAACCCAGCGAAAAAATTGTATGCGGATCAGCTACCAGTATTTTGTATTCTGCCCTGAAACCAGGATTGCTCTGCACATGCTCCTGCCATTGCAGGCCGTATAAAGTACAGCAAATACTAATCCACTCTTCAATAGAATGTGCAACCCCGGTACCAATTACAGCCTCATATACTGTATCCTGTTCTACCAGGGTCATTATAGCCTTCACAATGTCGCCTGCAAATCCAAATTCCTTCTGCACCGAGAGATCACCAACCAGTATTTTCTCAGCACTGCCCTTTGCAATCCTTTGAACTGCAGATAATATTTTCCTGTTAATATGCCTTTCCGTTCGGTAGGGACTATCATGGTTAAAGAAATAACCTATATAGACCTTTAACCCCAACGAACGGTAATACCGCGCGGCGTATACGGTATGAATGCGACTTACGGCGTAGATGCTGCCTGCGTCAAACGGGTCTGTTTCTTTGATGGGGTGGCCCTCGTTTTTAAATTGAAGGCCGCTGCCTGATAAAAACAGTTTCGTGTCAGGACTGTACAATTTTATCGCTTCCAGCACATATAAGCTGCCTGTGCTGATGGTGTCATGATTTTCCTGCCATGCCGTATGGCTGGTAGTTGAATTTGCTGCGAGGTGAAAAATATATGCAGGCTGGTGCAATCTGATGATTGCACAGATTTCTTCAAAATGGTTGATGGCCGAAGTAGCAGACCCAACGGCGCGGTCTACAGCAATCACTTCAAAGCTTCTTTCTTCCAGTAACGATTGTAGATAGCGGCCATCCTGCCCTCGCGAACCAATAATGATTGCTTTTTTCATTGCATCATTTTGTTAAACGCATCTATTCTGCAATAAATGGTATTAATATGGGTGTCGGCATATGTTTTATAACCTTTTGAATGCATGAACTCGCTGATGCCGGTAATTTTCTCCTCTGAATTGTCGAGGTATCCAAAGGTTACCGTTTCCACGCAGATCACTTCAGGCTTGTACTTGTCAAAGTCTATAGACTGCAATATGGCAAGGTCAAGTCCTTCCACATCCAGCGAAATAAAATTAGGATGCGGAGAGAAGTACTTTGCCATCACTTCATTGATTGGCTGCATTGGCACCTGCAGCACCTGGAAAGCGGTTCCGGTAGAATTTTTGCGAAGCATGGCTTCTTCTTCTGAAAAAGTGCTCCAACCATTCACTTCCGGCGGAAAGAGATAAAAATTTGCAGCGGGCTTGTCGTCTAAACCAATGCCAATATTTAGCACGGTATCTTTTGGTCTTGCCTTTTTAATCTTACTCACCATGTTCTTATCTGGCTCTATACATACCCCATAACAACCTTTGAGGTACAGATTGTAAGTATTATTGCAAACCAGCGGTTGATTAGTACCAATTTCAAGGTAGCTAGGCTTTGCCATTTTGAGGCTGTCAAATAAATACTGTATGATAAGGTCTTCGCCTGCCTGCGCATAACTGGCTTTTGCCTTAAGCGTAACTATGTGCAGGGCTTTTTTTAACTTTCCGTAAAATCTTTTTATGTCCATTTTTGATAAAGTAGCGAACAATATTATGTAAAGGGCAATCTGTAACTATTGTTTATAAATGTCGATAGTAGGAATGGGGAAAATAAATCCAGTGCCCTTCTTCAAAGCCTCCTTTTCTCTTTCAAGAAATTCTTCTTTAAAATGCCAGGGTAAAACAAGGTAATAATCGGGGTTCATTGCCCTGCTCTCTGCCTCAC